>NZ_JAAHHE010000289.1:0-7731 GCF_010692525.1 Moorena sp. SIO3B2 | reverse complement strand
TACTAAATCTAAACTCGATTCCCCTTGCTCTAAATCTTTAACATCACTGTTATCCAAAGTAGCAGTGGCTAAGTTAAATTCCCCCGAACTCTGACGATAGTAGATTGCACTATAGCCTTTGTCAACCCCCCGCAGAGTGGTCTGAACTATGGGCAATTTGCCATTGACCAGGTCACCAGATACCAAGACAGCTACAATACTTCCAGTCTCTGGGTTCGTGACTGGAGTGAGTGTGTAACGAATTAGGGAGTCTTGTTCAACAAAACCATTCGGTAGCTGAGGTGACTCCTTAGCTAACTCAACCCAGCTGACAATTTGACTGGTCCCAATCGCCGTTCGATTCTGGAAAACTTGACTGACTAATTGATTAGGATTAAACCTCTCTCCTGTCCGGTCAGCGTTGGCATTAGCAATAATCTTGCCATTGGTACCTACTAAAGTCCCATATTCAATGTTGCGGGCTTTAATTTCGTTCCTCAGAACCCGTCTGACTTCAGCCTTGAGGGTTGGTTTTATGGGCTGACCAGAATGATCAGCGATCGCAGCAGCAATGATGGCAGCATTATCGGCTTGACCACGGAAGCCCAGCTTAGTTTGCTCAATTTGAGAATTGTAGTTGGTCTCGGTGATTGCTAATTCAGACTCAGCTTGGTCTCGTAGTTCGATTTGCCCTCCTGTTAGGATCATTGAAGCAGCGACGCCGAAGAATCCAATCAGAGAAATTAGCTCAGAGGCAAACAAACCAGTAAGCAGCTTACTACTTAGTGGTAAGTTATAAAACCACTGTAGGCAGCCTAACCGAATGTCTTGGGAAGGGTTAGGGAAAGATGGAGAATCTTGCATAATCCAGGGAAAGTTGCTTGCTGGCAAAGCATTTTCGTGCGTCTGTAACTGGTATCCAATCCGGTAGTGCCGATTTGCTGCGGGCAATCGTGGAAACAGCATAGTGTAGATAAATCAACGTAGATAAATCAACAGATTGCCCATGCTTGTTCGCTACGATACCACCGGAATCGATATGACACCATTGTTGCTTTGTTGATTTAGCCCCGTCATGGAGGATTCTGCTGAAGTTTTAATTTAAAGACTGTCGGTGATAACACGGAAATAACAGCTGAAATCTCAAGCTAGAGCCTCGGTTAATGTAATAATAGAAGTTGACAAATTTATAGATATATGCATCAAGAGGTGCGACCCGTGGCGAATTTAATTCCCCAGTTCAGGAAATGGGCAAGTTTCTGGTGTAGGTTTCTATGGGACTCTCTATTGTCCTGGTAGCAAAACCTGCCCTAAACCCTCTATTGGACTTAAAGTGAGATCTTGCACCATTGTCATTCATCCTAGGGTGGGCAGTGCCTACCAACGTGGTTTGCAAGCTTCATTATCTGTCTGATGCACTGCCCACCCTACATGAACTAAACTATTGGACTTAAAGTGAGATCTTGCACCATTGTCATTCATCCTAGGGTGGGCAGTGCCTACCAACGTGGTTTGCAAGCTTCATTATCTGTCTGATGCACTGCCCACCCTACATGAACTATTGGACTTAAACACCGAGTTATTGTATATGTACTTGTGTATACTTATTTAATAAAAAGCAAAAGATAGATAAAAAACTATAAATTTATTAGAGAGGCCTATACTCAGCGTGAGTCAGCATCAACTTGTATCTCCTGAACAGCGGTCTAATGAACCCCAAAGGTACTATGATCCACAAGCGATCGCGCGCTACTACCGTTCCAGACCTTGGGTAGTGATTTGGCGTTGCCTGAGGATTGTCTGGGGTTTCGCTAGCTTTGTTTTTAGTTTTAAGTTAGACCAATGGGGCAACCGGACTGAGCAAAATAAGTTAAAACGAGCCACACAGCTACGGGAACTTCTGACTAACCTCGGTCCAACCTTTATTAAAGTCGGACAAGCTCTTTCCACCCGCCCTGACTTGATTCGGCAAGATTTTCTAGATGAACTGATCAAACTACAAGACCAGCTACCTCCCTTTGACAATGCAATCGCATTGTCCATAATCGAGCAAGAGTTAGGGCGCTCCATCCAAAAACTGTTTAGCCAAATTTCCCCAAAACCTGTAGCAGCCGCTAGTCTCGGTCAAGTCTATCGGGCTAAACTCCACACCGGTGAAGAGGTGGCGGTTAAGGTACAACGTCCTAATTTACGCCCTATCCTCACCCTAGATCTTTATTTGATGCGCTGGGCAGCTAGCTGGATTGCTCCCTGGTTACCACTCAATCTCGGTCATGACCTAACTTTGATTGTAGATGAATTTGGTACTAAGCTCTTTGAGGAAATTAATTATCTCAATGAAGGTCGCAATGCCGAACGGTTTGCTCTAAACTTCCAAGACGACCCCACTGTGAAGGTTCCAGCAATATACTGGCGCTACAGCAGTCTCCGTGTCCTCACCCTAGAGTGGATTGATGGCTTCAAGTTAACAGACACAGAACGTATTGAAGCCTTAGGACTAGACAGCGCAAGCTTGATTAAAACCGGTGTCACCTCTGGTTTACGTCAGTTGTTAGAGCATGGCTTTTTCCATGCTGATCCTCATCCAGGTAACTTATTTGCCCTTCCGGATGGACGCATGGGCTATATTGACTTTGGTATGATGGATCAGTTAGATCAGGACACCAAAGAAACTCTTGTCAGCTGTGTCGTTGATCTAATTAATAAAGATTATCAATCATTAGCCCAGGCTTTTGTTAAATTAGGTTTCCTAGCACCCAACACAGATATCCAGCCGATTATCCCAGCCTTAGAAGCAGTGTTGGGAGAAGCAATTGGTGAAAGTGTCGGGGATTTCAACTTCAAGACGATCACAGATCAGTTCTCAGAGTTGATGTACGACTATCCTTTCCGGGTACCAGCCAAGTTTTCCTTAATTATCCGTTCTCTGGTGACTCAGGAAGGACTGGCACTGACCTTAGATCCCAACTTCAAAATTGTCGAGGTTTCCTACCCCTATGTAGCTCAGCGTCTGCTTACCGGTGAAACCCCACAAATGCGGCGGCGTTTGATTGAGGTGTTGTTCAAAGACGGTAAATTCCAGTGGGAACGACTGGAAAATATGATTGCGATCGCTCGGTCTGATCAGAACTTTGATTTGCTCCCAACCGCTCAACTTGGTTTGCAGTATCTCTTGTCTGAGGAAGGTCAGTTTTTGCGACGTGAACTGTTGTTAGCGTTAACCGAAGATGACCAACTCCATGGAGCAGAAATTCAGAGTCTGTGGAACTTAGTCAAAGATGATTTACCACCAGGACGTTTATTCAATGTAGCTTTGAATGCACTAAGTACTATTTCCAGTGATGGGATTGGGGCTATTTTACCGAAAGCTCCTGCTGTGAGTACCAAATAGTGTGTCAGAGCAACTGGCCGATAAGGAATATCCTTATCGTAACTACTGACTCCTGGCTATTCACTACTTGTTGTTATTTAATTAGCGCTTCCAAACGTTATAGGATTTGGTGGGTTACAGCCCGAAAAAAAATCAATGCTGCGCTTAACCCACCCTAGGAAACTATAAGATTATATTCAGCATTCAGCTATCAGCATTCAGCTATCAGCATTCAGCTATCAGCATATGCGCTACGCGCAGGCTACGCCAACAGCTAATGGGCTACGGGAACAGCTATTGAATAAAACAGGATTGTGAGAATTTTTGATTCCCTATTCCCTACTCCCTATTCCCTATTCCCTATTCCCTATTCCCTGTTCCCTTTGCTATTGGATAAAGTGTCATTCTTTGTAATAATCTTCACAGGCATTAAAAGCATGAAGATTAGGAGTTATTTGTGTATAATTTTTGGCCAGACCCACCGTATTTTTTGTTAATTTTTGGTTTGTTTGCTGGGATTACCTGTGGGCTAGCTTTTGAAGCTACACTCAAAGAAAAAGTACAGGAATGGTATAAGACCAAATCCAGTCAAACCCTGGCTGAAATTAAAGGAATCCAGTTACTGCTCCCATTTGTGGGAATTGCTGTTGGGATTTGCCTGTTTCTAGCCTCTGGGTTAGGAATTTTTGCCTTGCCCTATTGGCTGTGTTACTCAATCTCCATACCTATGACCTTATTTATTAGTGGGCTAGTTTGGTCACAACTCGGTAACGTGTTGATTCAGTTAGAGCGAGGTGGTTCCAAAGCTCTCGATTTAGATTCCTGGGAATAGATATAAACCGGCTAATCAGCTATCAGTTGTCAGTTATCAGCTATCAGCTATTAGCTATCAGCTATCAGCTATCAGCTATCAGCTATCAGCTATCAGCTTATGCGCCTAGCGTATATGCTGATATGGGCAAATCCCCAGACTTTCAATTCTCATTAATCTCTTAATATTAAGGATTTTAAGCTGACAGCTGACTGCTGACAGCTGACCGCTGACAGCTAAATGCTTACCTATTCCCTACTCCCTACTGCCTACTCCCGACTCCCTAAACTCTAGATTAATAATCCTCTTATTTATTAAAAAATCCATAGAATAATATTTAACATTACTAATACAAGCAACAGTAAGCCATTTATGATTAAATCATGACGACTTTCGTTGAGCTTTTTCCCTAAAACTAGGCTGCCGCGCTCAAGAAAGTATTTTTTCATAAACCCTGGAACTTTTTCATAGTATGGCTTATACTTGAGCAGATTAATGATTAGCTGTATTAAGCCATAAGTAGTCAGAATAAATAGGGTAATTCGGTACCAGGAATAGAGGTTAATCATGTCTGACTAAGGATATATTTTACCAAAATAGCGATAATTGCTGCTGCAATGCTGCCGATTAAACTGATTCTGACAATCCGATTATACTTGCGGACTTGTATCTCGGCCATCTTTTCTGCCTGTCTTTCCATATAATTTTCTAGTTCCTGAGCTAGGGTGGAAACTACGGCAATGATCAGCGCTGCATCATCAGCTAATCCAGCAACGGGAATTACGTCTGGAACAGCATCAAAGGGGGATATTAAATAGATTAAGGCTGCGATCGCTAAGGCTTTTCCCTTCCAAGCGGCATTAGGATCCCGGACCATTTTAGCTAAAGCTTGAATTTTAGGCCAAATTTCTTTAATTGGTCCCCGGTTCATCCGTTCTAAGTTCTGGTCAATTTTTTGGATGTCTTCTGGCTTGGTATTTTGGAGCAATTTGTGAAATATTTCTTTTATCCTCCCCCGGTTCATCTGATCCAAGCTCTGGTCAATTTTCTGGATGTCATTGGGGGAGATATTTTTTTGTAATTTTTCCAGTAGTGTTCTAATCTTGCCAGGGTTGCTTGCTGGTGAGTTTTCCGACAGTTGGGAGATTTCTTGTTCAGTGCTAGATTTTTGAAATTTGCTGAGTATCCCTGTAATCTTGCCTCTAATTTTGCCAGGGTTGGTTGGTGCTGAGTTTTGAGACAGTTGGGGGATGTCTGGTTCAGTGGTAGATTTTTGAAATTTGCTGAGTATCCCTGTAATCTTACCTCTAATTTTGCCAGGGTTGCTTGGTTCTGGATTGCTTACCGTTACTGGGGTGTCCTTAGGAGTGCCTGGTTTGGGTAATTTGCTCAGTAGTGACTGAATTCGCCCAGGGGGTTTTTGTTCTAAGGTCTGGTCGAGTTGTTCTAAAGTCTGGTCGAGGGAGTCGAGGGATTGGATATCCTCTGGTTTTTCCTCTGGTTTTTCCTGTTTTTGAAATCGCCGAAGTAGTCTTTCCCGTAAACCCATTACTATCAACCTTTTTATATACGAGGATTTATCTGTTTTAATTGTTATAGCAATTGTCTTTACCATGAGGGACAAAGTGGTCCCCCTAAATCCCCCTTAAAAAGGGGGACTTTGAGCTTGATAAGCGTACCTCATAAATGCAATAAACACTATATAGCAATTCTATATCCCATGAGGTACAAAGTGATCCCCCTAAATCCCCCTTAAAAAGGGGGACTTTGAGCTTGATAAGCGTACCTCATAAATGCAATAAACACTATAACTAGTATAATGACATTTATGGTAAGCTTATTGCTAAATGGCTAGGGCGTGTCTTCAAACTCCGAGATCCCCCTAAATCCCCCTTAAAAAAGGGGGACTTTGAGTATGGCTCCCCCCTTATTAAGGGGGGCTGGGGGGGATCTAATATCTTGCGGAAAGCTTTGAAAACACGCCCTAGTCCCCAGTTTTAGACCCATCTACAATAACCAGCATGTTGTGCCATCAGGGTTTTCTGTTGGTTGTTGAGTTTCAGTGTGGTCTTGAGAGCTTTGTACATGTTTAATGATATTGTTACAGGTTTTCCGTTAACTATTACCAACTCCCCTGGTCTTTCCCGAGCAGCTAAAGTGACTACCCAATCCTTTCATTCTAACCCACTGCGCCAGTGGTTAACTCGCTTTTCCCTATCCCTAGGCTTGAGTCTAGTATCTACATTCAGTGCAATTCCTGCCCTAGGAGCAGAGCGAATTACTTTCTTTGTTTCTCCCTTTGGACAATTTAATATTGGGATTGAAGACTTGGAAATTTTTGCTAAAGATGGCACAATGACCAGGCAATTTGCCTATTATGCCAACTTTGCTACACCAATACAATTAGCAACACTGCGGATTCTACTAAACAGTCGATTTAATATTTCTCCCAGATATGTTTATTTGTTCACTCGCTTACCGGTGGGTAAAACCTTACTGCGCCGATTGGGGAATGTAATAAAAGCAGATTTCAATCGCAATGGTTTCTATCCCTTACGGGGTGCTTTAATTTCGGCAGCCTCTGATCCAGAAGGCTTGAGCGTTATTAATGTATTGCGTAAATTTTCCCTAGAAACTATTTACCTGGATGTGGAACTAATTTCTGATGTTACTGATGAGATATCACGGCTATTTGTGGTAAATGATGTTGTATTTGGTGCCATTAAAAATCAGGCACAAATACAGGGAGAAGGCTCAACATCGTTTGATTTTTCAGCACAAGCAGATCTCAGGAATCCTGGAGGAATAGGTTGGCGTAAAGAAAGCTTTGAGGTTTATAACTCTGAGCGTCAAGCTTCGTTTCCCGTTGATATTTATCTACCTAGGTCTTCAGACCAAGAAGGAATAAGAGGCTCGATTCCAACTCTGGTTATTTCCCATGGTTTGGCTTCTGACCGCAATACCTTTGCCTATCTAGCACAACATTTAGCATCTTACGGTTTTGCAGTTGCGGTCCCGGAGCACATTGGTACTAGTTCCGAACGCATTAATCAAATCTTTGCTGGCTTCGCAACTCCCCTCAATCCTACTGCGATCATCCATCGTCCTTTGGATGTAAAGTATTTGTTAGATGAACTTTCGGCTAAAGCTAATTCTGACCCGAGTAAGTTTGGCAGGCTTAATCTAGAAGAGGTGGGAGTAATTGGTCAATCCTTCGGAGGCTATACTGTTCTTGCTCTAGGAGGGGCGAAACTCAATTTTGAACAGCTTACTAGTGACTGCGATACTGCTCGACAGAACAATTTATCCTTAGATGTATCCCTGCTACTCCAGTGTCGAGGTACTCAACTATCCCCAGAAGACTATAACTTGGGAGACGAACGGGTAAAAGCGGTGATTGCTGTTAATCCGCTGAGCAACCCGATTTTTGGTGAAGCCGGGATGTCACAAATTCAGGTTCCGGTCATGATGGTGTCAAGTATCAGAGACATCTTTGCGCCACCTGTAGAACAACAAATTACCCCCTTCAGCTGGCTAACTACCCCAGAAAAATATCTAGTGGTGACAGAAG
>NZ_JAAHHE010000288.1:0-7803 GCF_010692525.1 Moorena sp. SIO3B2 | reverse complement strand
CCCGTTTTAAAAGAGGTGCCATTGACAGGGTACCTGTGATGAGGAGCCGTATGATGCGAAAGTATCACGTACGGTTTTGGAGACGAGTCAGTGAGGTGACTCACTGGCTTAGTTTAATTCAATTGGTAAAACTTTGATAATTTGCCCACCCTACCCCACATTCATAATTTGCCCACCCTACTCCCCTGCAAAATCTTCTAAATCGCTAAAATCAAGAACTTGTGGTAAATTCCTGCCACAACAACACCCCCAATCGGGTCGATACTTGCCTCGCTCCACCCATTTGTGAAAACTGGAATATTTCCAAAAATGAGGACAAGACACCAAACCATGCTTAACCGGATTATAGTGAATATAATCTAAATGTCGGTGTAAATCATGGTCATCACGAATTGTATGCTCCCAAAACCGACGTTGCCAGACATTGCTTTCTCGATGTTTACGACGAGAAGGGGAAACATCTACCGAAAATGAGCGTTTTCCCCGTAAAGAGCGGGTAAATAACACCTTAAACCGAGACACTCGCTGAGAATAATTAGAATCATCCGGTGGTAACGACCAGATAAAATGAAGATGATCCGTTGACACTCCCCGTCAATCGCGGAGCGGGGATTCTTCACTCAACGACCCAGCTTGCTGAACCTGATTCGCCGTAGGCGACGCTTCGCGAACGGAATCAAGAACAGTAGAGGCCAAATCTCCTGAAGCGTTTGGATTTAGAATCCAAGTTCCGACGTGCCCCGTCGTACTTATAGCTCGATTTCGGATATTGATAGCGGCATTATGGTCTCTGTCTAACTGGCAGCCACATTTACAAATATGAGTCCTAGTAGATAGGGACTTCTTGACGACCTCGCCGCACTCAGAGCAGTTTTGACTGGTATAGGCAGGATTTACTGCAACAGTTATCCTGTCAAATTTAGTGCCAAAGTGCTCTAACCATTTCCTGAATTGATACCAACCAGCGTCATTAATAGATTTAGCGAGACAGTGATTTTTTACTAGATTCTTAACCCTTAAATCTTCGTAGGCGACCAAATCGTTAGATCGGATTACGCAACGTGCCAGTCTCTTGGCATGTTCTTCACGTTGCCTACTTATTTTAAGGTGTTGCCTGCCTAATCTGTTAATCGCCTTTCTGCGATTGGATGAGCCTTTCTTTTTCCGGGAAACCCGGCGTTGATAAAACTTCAAGCGTCTCTCCCCTTTTCTGTAGAATCGGGGACTGGGTTCGGAGTGACCGTTGGAATCTGTGTAGAACTCTTTGAGTCCTACATCCAACCCAATCATTTCGCCTGTGTGCTCTACTTCCTCTTTTACGTTGACCGCAACACAAAATTGAACGTAGTACCCATCAGCTCGCTTGACTATCCGAACCCGGTTAATTTGCTTCTTGTCGAAGCGCCACAAGTCCCAGGTGCCCTTTAGCTTAAGCTTCCCAATCCCTTTTTTGTCTGTGAATGTTATCGACTTTTTGTCAGGGGATAATTTCCATCCTGACTTTTTGTACTCGACCGACCGAGCACGCTTTTGGAACTTAGGAAAACCCTTTTTGTCTGGGACTTTTTTCTTACAGTTATCGTAGAAGCGAACAATCGATGACCATGCCCTCTCAGAGGCAGCCTGACGGGCTGTAGAGTTTAATTCATTAGCAAAAGAGAACTCTTTAGCCAGGATTTTAGAGTACCTACTAAGGTCACTTTTTCCCGTTCCTTTATTATCCAGCCATAAACTAATACAGCTATTTCGGATAAACTTGACCGTCCGGATAGCTTCGTCTATAGCTGAATATTGGGACTCTTTGCCTTTGGCTTTAAACTCTAATATTATCACCGAATATCGACCTATTTTGATATACATTTATATTAACATGTTTGTATAAAACTATCAAGTCTGAGCCCAAGAAAAAGCCGTCGAACGAAGGACGGGGCTTTAAACCAAAATTTTCGGTAAAACAACGGCTGCTGTGATGTCAAAGGGTTTTTCTGTCCGCATTTTTGCCATCGCCTTCCGTAACCGAGATATATTCTCAACATCTGAAAATAGAGGAATACGGCGATAAGTGACTAAAGTCAGAAAAAATACTCCTCCTGGCACATAAGAACGACGATAGTTCGACATATTGAGATATTGATGGTGGCGAGCATCCTCTGTTTCAGTTTAATCCCGATTCAGAGTAGGGTGGGCATTGGTCGATAAGCACGCTATCAAATGGTATTAGAATGATAATTTGCCCACCCTACAACTCACCTTGTCGGGTGGGCAAATGGGCATGACACTATGATGAAATTGCCAAACTTTCATGATTTGCCCACCCTACCCGACGGAATGCGATCGCACTAAAGTCAGAAAAAATACTCCTCCTGGCACATAAGAACGACGATAGTTCGACATATTGAGATATTGATGGTGGCGAGCATCCTCTGTTTCAGTTTAATCCCGATTCAGAGTAGGGTGGGCAAATGGGGATGAGCACGCTATCAAATGGTATTACAATGATAATTTGCCCACCCTACAACTCTGAATGCGATCGCACTATATTTTAAAATAAGGGAAAAACCCCCCATATCTATGGTCGAAACCCCTTGGCAACTCTTACCGACATTGGCTTGCCTGATCACAACTGATCCCAATAGTAATCGTCCAGTCATTGCAGGAACTCGAACCTCTGTGCGCCGAATTGCTGGCCTATATAATCAAGGTAACAACGCCGAAGAAATAGCCAGACGATTAAATCACCTAACAATCACTCAAATTTATGCTGCATTAACTTATTATCATGCTAACCGTCAGGAAATAGACCAAGATATAGCAGCCGAACAAACTGCCTATGAAGAACTCGCCAAACAACATTATCAGGCAACCAAACCCTAAAAATGACACAAATTCGTCTTTATTTAGATGAAGATACCATGGATAGCGATCTGATAACGGCCTTGCGTCTTCGCAACGTGAATGTTGTCTCGACCGGGGAAGCTCAAGGGAGTAGGGAGTAGGGAGTAGGGAGTAGGGAGTAGGGAATATAGCATCAAAAATTCGGCTCTTCCGTACTTGTTATGCTAAATCAACACTTTGGCACAGGGAGCAGGGAGCAGTGCGATCACACTCTTGTAGTAGGGTGGGCAAATGGATATGATAACTGATCAATTGGTATTACGTTGATTATTTGCCCACCCTACCCCACATTCAGGTTTGGTGGGCAAATGGACATGATAACGGAACAATTGGTATGACGTTGATGATTTGCCCACCCTACCCCTACTTACAACCACAAAATGGAGAGAAAATGTCCCTAATTCAAGAAGATATCGAACAAACGTTTAGGCAACTCGTTGACCAGTGGCGGGAAGAAACCAGAGGAATTTCATCAACCACTCAAGCAGCTATGCATCCTGCTTATCAACAAATTATTGGCATGGGAAAAGAAGCAATTCCGTTATTATTAAGGGAACTTGAACAAAAATCTGGACGGTGGTTTTGGGCTTTAAAATCCATTACTAGAGAAGATCCTGTTCAAGAAGAACATCAGGGGAATACTCAAGAAATGATCAAAGCATGGCTAAATTGGGGAGTCCGTAACGGTTATAAATGGTAGGAAATGAGGCGTGGTTATCGCAAGTCAGACAATGGATTGAAAGGGATTATCCTAATTTAGCCTCTACAAATTATCACATTACCAGTGCTGTGGCTTGGGCGGCTGAAGATACTCAAAGATGGTGGTGGCCAGATCCAATGAAAGAGAGTTATTGGCCCGTTAATGTTCCAAGAGTTGAGACACTTTTGGCTTTTATTAAAGCTTTTGAAACTCTTGGTTATGTAATCTGTGAAACCCCGGATTTAGAAGAAAATTATCAAAAAATAGCCATTTACATGTTAAATGGTCAACCCACTCATGTGGCTAGACAATTATTAAACGGAAAATGGACGAGTAAATTAGGACAGGATGAGGATATTGAACATGATACATTAGAAGGGTTAACTGGAGAAAGATACGGTCAAGTCGCCCAAGTTATGAAGCGAAAAGTAGGTAGTAGGGTAGGCATTGGTCGATGATTGGTGATCAAATGGTATTACTTTGATTATGTGCCCACCCTACGCCACATTCAGAATTTGCCCACCCTACTCTACTACCCAACTACCGAACCGAATGCGATCGCACAACCGCACCGAATGCGATCGCACAAGCGCGGAAGCTGAGGCCGTAGGCCACGCTTTGCGAACGCTTCATCCCGTAGCGTGGCCTACGGCCAATCGCTGATCTTGTTTGGTGGGCAAATGAACATGACACTTTGATGAAATTGCCTTTCCCTACATAATTTGCCCACCCTACTGTCGTGGCTACGGCCAATCGCGGATCTTGTTTGGTGGGCAAATGGTCTTGGGTTCGAGATGAAATTGCCTTCCGTTTAGTATTTGCCCACCCTACCCGCTCCGAATGCGTACGCACTACATAATTTGCCCACCCTACTGTCGTGGCTTGTTTGGTGGGCAAATGGTCTTGGGTTCGAGATGAAATTGCCTTCCGTTTAGTATTTGCCCACCCTACCCGCTCCGAATGCGTACGCACTGAAGCAACATTTAAGGCTTGCCACGCCACACGATGAATCTTGACTCGACTTTCTGTTATACATATATTATATGTATGACCTTTGAATATGATCCAAGAATTGCAAAAACCAATTGGCAAAAGCATGGTGTTTCCTAAGCGAAGCTGAAATGGTGTTTTTCGATCCCCTTGCCATTCATGACATTGATCCAGATTCGATTACTGAAGAACGTTTCATCGAGCGCGGGAATAGGAAACTCTGGATTACCATTGGTCGTTGTATATACCATGCGCGGTGAGGTGATTCGACTAATTTCTGCTCGTCGCGCCACAAAACAGGAGACAAAAGCTTATGAGAAAGGAATATGATTTTTCTAAAGGAAAACGAGGAGCTGTAATTTCTTCTAAAGGAAAAACACGCATTACTATTTATCTCGATGATGAAATTCTTGCCAATTTTCGAGAACAGGCCGAAACGGCTGGAATTGGTTATCAGACTCTAATAAATGAGGCTTTAAAAAAACATCTCCAGTGCCCTTCTGAGCAACCTCTCACCCAAGGGGATCTACGCCGTATTCTTCGTGAAGAATTATCAGTGCGATCGCGTAGCGTGGCCTATGGCCAATCGCCGCTCAAGTAGTGCGCGATCGCACTCTTGTAGTAGGGTGGGCAAATGGACATGTACACGCGCTCCTATTGGTATGACGTTGATGATTTGCCCACCCTACCCCGATGAAAGCGCAATGGTTTGGTGGGCAAATGGACATGATAACTGATCAAATGGTATTACTTTCATTATTTGCCCACCCTACCCAACTACCCAACTACCCAACCGAATGCGATCGCTGAGAATTTGCCCACCCTACGCCTAATCAAATGGTATTACAATGATGATTTGCCCACCCTACTACTGACTGCTGATAGCTGTTCGCGCAGCGTGCGCGTAGCGCATTAGCTGAATGCTTACGTTCTATGTTTAAAGTTAAAGCAATCTTGTTGGAGCATAAGGGATGTCCTACAGGGACTTTAAATCTATTGCTGAAGTGTGTAATCGGTTTGACTTAAACATTGATGAGTCGCAAAATTTGTTTACGGATATTGCTCCCGTCGAAGTTAGCGAACTTTTACAACAAATCTTAAAACGAAATATTCCTCTCGCCAATGCCATCAATACAGAAAAAGCCCGGTCTGAACTTTTAATCGCTCCAACGTTATTAGAAATCCGGGAAATATTTCATAATGAAGTGGGTTTTTTTTCAGGGTCAGAATTCAATATTGATGCCGAGTTAGGATTAAACGGTTATTGTGACTTTATTTTGACCGCTTCACGAGAAATTTATGAGATTCACCGACCTGTTGTTACCTTAGTTGAAGCCAAGAATGAAAATATTAAAGGAGGTTTGGCGCAGTGTATTGCCGAAATGGTAGCAGCCCAACGCTTTAACGAGAGAGAAAATGTCAATTTGCCGATTTTTGGAGCTGTGACAACTGGTCTAATCTGGCAGTTTCTTCGCTTAGAGGGCGTGCTGGTCTGGATAGATCTGCAAGAATACTATATTAGAGACACTGCCAAACTTTTGGGCATTTTGTCTCATCCCTTTCAGGAGTATTTCCGCGTCCGCAATGATAATTAGTTGACACTCCCCGGTCTAAAGACGCGGGGATTCTTGCTTCGTAGCAGGGAACAGGGAACAGGGAATAGGGAACAGGGAACAGAGAATAGGGAACAGGGAACAGAGAACAGTATGAGTAGGGTGGGCAAATGGACATGATAACAGTTCAAATGGTCTTTCAAACCTGATTTGCCCACCCTACCCCTGAAGCTAACCTTCAACTTTAGAATTGAGAATTGAGAATTGAGAATTAAGAATTGAGAATTGAGAATTAAGAATTGAGAATTCTGCATTCTACATTCTACATTCTATATTCTACATTCTACATTCTACATTCTACATTCTACATTCTACATTCTATATTCTGACAGACAACCTTCAACATCCCAACCTTCAACCTTCAACATCCTAACCTTCAACCTTCAAAAAAAATAGCCGCAGAAATACTATCCACGGCTAGGAATGTTACCTTATGTCATTCAGTTTTCTAACCTATCCAGACGTGATCCTATGTGATTGGACCGGATGGTTTGGCCAGGGGGAAAACCCCCCAGCAATGTCTTGATGCAGTCGCTCATGGGGGAAACCACGCCAGTTGCTCATGGGGGGAACCCCCAAGACCGCACTGGCTCCCCAAGACCGCTTAGGTGCGCTTTCCGTAGGCGAATTAAATTCGCCACGGGTCGCACCTCTGCATCGCTTTAACGTTTTAACGGAGCCTGAAGTACTTGGTCATAATTGTTATGAATTCTCCGGGAACATCCGTCGGCTGCAGAGGACTCCACTCGGATATTTGGGCGTAGCCCATTGCATACAGGGCATGCATGGTATTAGTTACTGCCTTGCGGTCGCCCTTTAAAATGTGCTGAACACGGATTTTTTTGTTGGAAGAATCGTCTGGATTGTTGTCTGGATTATTAGTTGGAAATTCTGATGGCATAAGGGTAACCTTTTGCTTTTTGTTTGTATTTATAATCATAATGATTATAAATTAATTTGTCAAGGGTTTTTATAAATTTTTTTTTGAGGGAGAATGTAAAGAAATGCGATCGTAAGCGATCAGCGATCAGTTATCAGCTATCAGCTATCAGCTATAGCAAAGGGAACAGGGAACAGGGAACAGGGAACAGGGAACAAGAATTTTTACAATTCCTACACGGATTGCTATATCAGCTATCAGCTATCAGCTAATGAGCGTAGCCCATAGTCTGATAGCTGAATGCTTACGGAAACGTGCCTCAACCCAACCTACGTTTATAATTGGGTACGGATTTTATAAAAATTCAACACGATCAATCATATCTTCAGGAGTATAAACCTCATACATTAACACCAAAGTTTCAATAATTTGACCAAGAGAACGCTTAGTTTGATGACAATAAGCAATGCCTGAATGATTTGGATTTATAACTGCTAGTTTAAGAAAATCATCATCATGAGTTACTAATACTCTCCCTTCTCGACTTGCAAAAGCTAATTGAGACTCATCACTTTTAGTTCTCAACTGTACCTCAACTGTAGTTGTTACATCAATTCCACGATGGCGTAATTCCCGGGCAATTACCGATTTAATATGCTCATCCAAATGATAACGAATCCTTTTACTCACCCTTTAAATTCCTAAGTTTTTCCTGTAATAAAGAA
>NZ_JAAHHE010000287.1:0-7812 GCF_010692525.1 Moorena sp. SIO3B2 | reverse complement strand
TATGTCACATCCGATGATCTTAACAACCCATTAAAGATTTCGGATAAGCTCTGGCCACCGACTGATGACGCAAAAAGTATTAGAAACGCATTTGATTATGGACAAGATACTTATTTGCATGATACCAGCGGAACTCTCAAGAAGGCGTCAAGTAAAGCGGAATTACTTAGTAAGCTTAACGGATTATATACTGCTAATATAGAACAACTGAACTTAAGTCAGGTTACCGAAGCGTTTGTGGTTAATGAGGATGCTTTCTTTATAGCAGACAATCAGTTCTATAAACATAGCTCTGCTAGTGATGCCTATCTACTAGAAGAAATTGCTCGAATAAAAAGTTCACCGACTAAATCCCTCGTCGGGTTATCCATATATGGGGAGCACTTTATTTTAGCGGTTAATGATACTCAACCGAAACTATTTGTATTTCATAAGGACTTTGCCAGAAATGTTGATGGAAGAAATCAACCCACAAGGTCACCTATGAAAACTATTCATGTTAACGGAGTGCCTTCTAACCAGTTAACAGGAATGTATATTGACTCCCAGGGTCAACTAATGCTTCTTTCTGCGCAAAATTACATAATGGGTCCTAGCTTTAATAAGGTAATGAGTTCATTGCTTATTCCATGGTCTCAACCCAAGAATATTGCCACTTATACATCTAGCGCAACGGTTCTAGTCGATACTAGCGTTTCATCCATAGACTATGCCTTAACCAAGAGGGATTCCACCGGTAGCCAAATCTTGTATTTGGTGTCTGGCAACCAATACATTAAGTTTGTTGACGATCCGTCAAAGTCTGTGCCTGTTACGGGATATCCAAGGAAAATTTCCCAAGGCCGAGTAGATGGTATTCCCAACGAAAATGGAATTAATGCTGCTTTCTTTAGCTCAGATAATAAAATCCGATTTTTCCAAGGAAATATTTATTTCACTGCCGATAATGCCTCGCATAAAAAGATCATTAACGAGGATTGGGGAAAAGTAAAAAATAACATCCAATACACGGGTGTGGTTGATGCAGCTTTTACTCACAACGAAAAAACATACCTCTTTTCGGGGGACCAGTATTATCGTTACCAGGGTACTGAGTTCGATTATGTCGAACCGGGATATCCTCGACTATTGAGGAATAATACGGAAGGGTTGCCTCGATGGAATGGACCGGTTCGAGCGGTATTTGAATTGGATAATAAGGTTTATCTCTTCGACCATAGTCAATACGCAATTTTCGATCCCGAATCCAAAGCCACCAAAGAAATTAACAATATCCAAGGTAACTGGGAATGGCCTGAGGGATTCGATAAGTTCGACAGCGCCTTTCAACAGGGTAGTCATGCCTACCTAGTATCAGGAAAGGAATATGTGAGGGTGGAGGAATTTGTCACTAAGCAAAATGCTAAGTATGACATCATTCGTTTGTCCTCGATGACGGGAAGTAAATTGAGTCAAAAATTGTTTGCCAATGGCATTGATGACCTATTTAGCCTGATAAATCAAGAAATAGATGAACTCCCGATTTTTCAAAAAGTAGACTATGACCCTAATAAAAAACCAGCTGAAGAAAGCCCTGATACTATTATTCAAGTAAATCGCAATAGGGTTGAAACCCTTCCTTTGCATTCACACTTGGAGTTTCGTGGTGCGAATGGCCTTCACTATTGGGAACTATTCTTCCACGCGCCTTTGCTGATTGCCCAATCTCTGAATACTCAACAGAAGTTTGCCGAGGCGAAGAAATGGTTTGAGTACATTTTTGACCCGACAGATGAATTTGAATATTGGCAGTTCTTGCCGTTCTTGTCAGTGGATATTGAGGCTTTGATTACTCGGCTCGAGTCTAATGCTACGGCATTAAAGCTGGATGCATCCGCAGTCATTAAATTGCTTGAACCATACGAGGAGGTGTTTGAAGGAAAACACGAGCTTGACAGAACAGAAATGCCTGATAAAACCGATTTGACGGATTTGAAAAAATTGCCTACAGAATCAGCAATTACCACTCTGAAAACGCCTGTTGATGCTCTGGTGAAAGATAACCCTAATGCCAAAGCTTTAGCAGAAACCTTGGAGATAGTCAAACGACTTCCCATCAGGTATGGATTTATGGTTCCCGATGAAACCATTAGTCAGCCGCAAATCCAAGCCTATCTGAAAGACCCCTTCGACCCTCATGCCATTGCCCGACTCAGACGCATTGCCTATCGACGCACCACAGTGATGGCCTATATCGATAATCTGATCGACTGGGGGGATCAACTGTTCCGTCAGTACAGCAGGGAGAGTATCAACGAAGCCCGGATGCACTATATCTTAGCTTACGATCTCCTCGGACAAAAACCCGAAAATACCGGCACCAGACTATTGTCTGATTCAAAACCCTTTGGGCGTAATGGCAACAATGGGATTGAAGGCATTCATGATAAAGGCGCGGAGGCAGATAGTAGTCAATATGACTTTTTGTTTGATGTGAGTAGGAAAGACCCAGATGAAAAGAGTCTAACCTTCGCGGCTAATATTCATAGCTCAGTCACTGAACCCTACTTCTATATACCCGAAAATCAAAATTTAATTGACTACTGGGACCGGATAGAAGACCGGCTGTATAAAATACGCCATAGCCTAAACATTATGGGGATTAAGCAACCCTTGCCCTTGTTCCAACCTCCCATTGACCCGATGGCTTTAGTACGGGCAGTAGCAGGTGGCGGTGGCATCGGTGGCGCGATCGCAGGATTGTCAGTTGCTGTACCTCATTATCGATTCAACTTTATGTTGAATAAAGCGCGAGAGTTGGTGGGTAAACTCAATCAATTCGGTGGGGATTTGTTGGGAGCGATCGAAAAGAAAGATAGCGAAGCCCTGAGCTTGTTACAAAATCGTCATGAGAAGGAAATTCTCGAAGTTACGAGCCGGATTAAGGAAGCGCAATTAAATGATGCCCTGGAGAACTTGAAATCCCTTGAAGAAAATAAGATAAGTGCTGAAGGGCAACTTGAGCATTATAACAATTTGATTACTAAAGGTATGATAGCAAAAGAAAGAACTCAAATCTCCATTATAGAAGATGCAATGTTTCTGGATTTAATTAATTTTGGAACGCAAACTGTAGCTGCATTTGCCGCATTGGTTCCTGATTATGCAATTGGCCCACCGTTTGCGTCAGAGGTGACCTGGGGCGGGAGCCAAGTCAGTAGCTCGCTCAGTACATATTCAGGGGCTATATCATCAATGACAGAATATTTAAGTAACAAAGGAGAAATTGCAGGTATCTATGCCCAATTTGAACGAAGTTTGGAGGATTGGATACTTCAAAAAGCAATGGCTGAAAGTGAAATCAAGCAACTGGAAGCCCAAATCGAAGGAGCGAAATTTCAAATCAATGTCGCAAGGCTAGAGATACAGTCAACCGAAAAGGAGATCAAACAAAATGAATCAATGAAACGCTTTATGACCAGCAAATTCTCAAACGAACAGTTGTATCAATGGATGACCAGCAAGCTCTCAGGTTTGTTCTTCCAAACCTATAAGCTCGCCCATGATATGGCCAAATCAGCCGAAAAAGCCTATCAATTTGAGCGCGGTCTTAAAGAGAGTGAGGTCTCGTTCATTGGCGGTATGTATTGGGATAGTTTGCGGAAAGGTTTACTCAGTGGTGATTCCCTAGGGCATGACCTAGACCGCATGGAGAAGGCTTATATAGATACCAATAGCCGTTCTTTAGAAATCGGGAAACATATTTCCTTGGCGGAGCTGGACCCCATGGCCTTTATTCAATTGAAAACCAAAGGCACTTGTGAGTTCAACCTCTCCGAAGCCTTATTCGATTACGACTTCCAAGGGCACTATAACCGACAAGTTAAAACGATTGCCATTGAAATCGATGCGGGTGAAGGAAAAACCGTGAATGCCACCTTAACTCAACTCCGTCATAAAACAGTGATGGAACCAGACGTGAAAGCGGTGAAATACTTACTGAATCCCAAAGGTAAGGAACCGATGTCAATCCGCAGCGATTGGCGCACCACTCAGCAAATTGCTCTGGGTGACATCGGAGAATACGACGAACCTAACGGTTTATTTGAACTGCGATTAGACGATGAACGTTTCCTTCCCTTTGAAGGAACGGGTGCGGTATCCACCTGGCGATTAGAGTTAAGCGGAAAGCGTGGCAGCTACAATTTGAACGAACTGAATAAGGTGACAATCAAGTTGAAGTACACAGCGCTTAATGGCGGTCAATCATTCGCTAGTGCGGTGAAGGGGATGTTGAAGCCTTATCCCACTGCTGTTTATATAAATATGGCGGAAACATTTCCTCAAGAATGGCAGGCGTTTATTAGTGACGAAACTGAAGAACTCGACATTATGGTCAAGCGGGAGATGTTACCTAATTTATCCGGTAGCAAAATTACTGGGCTGGTGCCTCATTATGAAATGCAAGGGGAAGGGCAGGTGAGTTTGATTCTGAATGATGATGATGACCTGACCCTGAAGCATGGCAAGTTTAATGAGGCGAATGGGTTGATGATCCGAAGCTCGGGTGCGAGTTGGAACTTTAAGGCGAAAGGGGATAGGAAGAGTTTGAGTAATTTGGGGTTGGTTGTGATGTATAAGGGGGAAGTGTAATTGATTTAGGTTGAATTAATTGGTTGTTTTACCGCTTAGTTAATTAACTACGATAAACCAAACTAAAAGAGTAAAAGGAGGAAATCTGAATATCATGCGTGACATTCTATTAAGACAAGCCGATAAAGGGAAAAAGAAGAGCATTGCTCTTAACGAAGAAGAAAAAACGACGCGGGAGAAATACAAAAAAGCGTTAGTAAAAGAAGAGCTATCTGCTCACGGTTTCTCGGAGCTTGATTCCAGATTTCCGGAATATGTGAAAAGGCGAATACAGGAAGGCGATGATGCTAGCACCATAGCAGAGGCTCTAATACGCTTGGACTATTCTGCGTTGCCACAGGTGAAACAAGAACTTATACAATCGTTCGGAAGTGATAAGGGGAACATCAACCTGGATCGATATGCCAGCGTGATCTTACGCAAGTATGATTCTGGCACTTCTTTAGGAGAAATAGCCAGAGAAGTGCTAAAGGAGGAACAAAAGGCAAGCAGTATAGCCAGGATGCAGGCGCTCGCAAAAAAATATAATCCTTTGCGCATAAGACATTTGTCCCACCAAGCCAGCACAGGGTTCAACACAGAGGACCTATTACAGTATGGCGAAGGATTTAAGCTAGAGCAGTTTGAAACAAGAGTTTTAGGATTGGTTAATACCCAACCCGCGCCGGGATTAATGAATTTTGGGTTTTCCGAATGGCGACAACATATAGATAAAGAGCATATGGAAAAGCTTATTCATTTGCTTAGGGATGATTACGATCAGATATATCTATTTAAGCTGAACAAACTTGTCGATCTGACGCCGGAGCAAATCGCCAGCGCCTATGAAGCAATGGAACGTGATCGATTAAGTTCCTCACCAGCCCCTTTGGATCGAGAGCAGTCGAAGCAATCGCTACATGGACAGCTCGTTAGTTTGGGTCGATTAGCGAGAGGCTCAAGAATAGAAGATGTTGAAGAGGCGCTCGAGAGTACGATGCAAATGCTTACCAATATGGAAAAGTCTATCAAAATTGGGCAACAGCTCTTGGGGAAATTAACTTGGAGCGGCTCTGTGGACAAGGACAGTGAAACCGATCTAAAGCAATTGCTGCAAGAATCCAACCCACGGACAGAGCCTACGGTGATGAACTGCTGGGAGTGTATAGCCTATTTGTCATATAAAGCAGGTTTGTTATCGTGGAACCAACTCAAAGTGGTGGTGGGTAATCGAGAAAAAGGTCCCGATCAGGAGAGTTTTGGATTTCTTAATGGTGGGATGGATCTGGATTCGCGCCTGTTGAAATATCCAGATCTAATGGACAAATACGTACCAAAGGGAGCGGTTATCCGATGGGGCGACAATGACCACTTTGCGCTCTATGAGGGAAACGGTAAGGTTTTAGAGCTATGGAGTCGCACTGGAACGAATAAATTGTCCTCGGTGGAGATGAAGTACCACGTTGACACTACGGTCACACTGTCGGTGGGTATCCCAACGTTTGACACCTTAAGCTAATAATAACCGAATAATTCGGGTCTAAATCCTGTGAAAGTCTAAGACCAATCAAACCATTAAAAAAAAGATCCACCAGGATAAATTAAATGTCTATCAGGAGGTTTGTATGTTGAGTCGGATCAAACAAAAAGTTGAAGAGGGAGCAAGTAAAGCACTAAAGAAAAGAAGAGGAAAGAAGAAGGGAGAGATGGAACGGGCTACTAAACCCGTTGCTCCCGAAACTGAGGAAGTTGCGCAGGGGGTTGAAGAGGAAAGCCTTGATCAAGTTGAAATAGATGAACTTGCTGCGCCAGATTTAGGTGCTGGATCTTCATCGAAACCTACTTTTGATAGTTTTCAAGATAGGGGATCAAAACTAACCATAGTAAAGGGAAGAGAAAATGTTGATAAGCTTAAGAAGGCCCTAGAAAATTACAGAGTTGAAGCTGATCCAAATTTTGTATTTGAGAAAAATAGGTTTTCAAAAGATGTTTTTAAAATAAAATACTCTGGCCAGCAGCTTATAGATCAATACCCTGAAGTTGCTGATTTAATATTGCAGACACTGGACTTGAGCCGCGATCCTAAGTTTCCGAATCACAAGAGTGGCATCGCTTAATTTTTCGACGATTTATTTGGAGAAGATGATACCAAAAAGAGACGAAAAAAAATTGATACTGAACATAAAGCACTGCTGCAAGAAGGAGTCAAATTCTCAAACAATTTTAATTTTGAGCAAGAAAAGAACTTGAAGGACAAATGGGTACAAAATAACCCAGATCCAGAGAATAATACAATTGCGACAATACTTAAAAATGAAGAAGGCTTAATTATTGGTGAAGTGCATTCTGATGATGCTGCTAGAAAACAGGTAATTGAAAATCTCGACAATTTTGTTGGGATGGGAGTTAAGTCTGTCTATCTGGAGGCCATAAGGTCAGACTATCAGTCTATGGTTGATGATTATTTAAAACTAGACGGTGAACTCTCACCGGAACTTCAACGCTTTTTAATAAATAAAACAAAAAAGGATAATTACAGTTATTTAGATTTATTGAAGGCTATAAAAGCTAAAAATAATAAAGAACAAGCTGATATTCGGGTTATCGGTATCGACTCGCCTGCAGCATCCACAAGACCCTATTCTTCCGTAGCTGATCGAGAGAGGGCCAGGGAAGCCACTATGAATATATACGCAATGAAAGTAATTAAAGACAGTCAGAATAGTGGTAAATACATAGCTCTAGTGGGGAATGCACATCTGGAAACTCAGACAGATAAAACAGATAAAGAAGAAGATAAAAACACGTTAGGCTTCGACAAAGGAGTTCCCGGTCTTTCAGAAATGCTTTCAGTGCCTGCAGTCGCAATTAGGACAGAGGTAAAGATGAATTTTAATTTCGGCCAAAAAGGAGAATAAAATGGGAGGAGAAAGAGAGGTACTGAATGCGATCGCCTCTCTTGTTGGGTGTGTTAATAACGCACATACCAAATAGACAAGGCAGGCGATAGAGCAGATAAACAGAATAATCCTCCACGCTCACCAGATCAAATGATAATAAGCCAAGAAACGACTATATATGTCACTCTCAAGTAAAGTCAAAAAAATCCGCAAGAAAAAAACAGATGCTAAGAAAGCGAAAGCGTCTTCAAAAGCCTCTTCTGATTCTTCCAACTCCCAATCCCAAGGAAAAATAAATCCG
>NZ_JAAHHE010000286.1:0-7880 GCF_010692525.1 Moorena sp. SIO3B2 | reverse complement strand
GATGACCAGGCAGATGACCAGGCAGATGACCAGGCAGATGACCAGGCAGATGACCAGGCAGATGACCAGGCAGATGACCAGGCAGATGACCAGGCAGATGACCAGGCAGATGACCAGGCAGATGACCCCCTCACGTTTTTGGAAGACCCAACTGATGACCCCCTCACGTTTTTGGAGGTTCCCGTTACAGGACTGCCCAGGGGAGAGTATTTACCCTTGTTTCCCTATGGTGGCGTAAGTGGAACCCTGGCTCACTATCAGCAAATGGAGGAACAAATCCTCAATCCCCAGCGCCGCAAACAAATTAAAATTATTGCTGAAACAGACACTACTCAACTTAGCGGTCAACCTCAAGGAATACTAGGGGGGATAGGGACATTTAGTCCCCAAGCATTCAGTGCCTTGAGTAGATCAGCTACCCCTGAAGCTCAGGCCATGACAGCTGCTGCACCAGCGGAAACCATCACTGGTACAACTTCCCTGGGATTGTTGGCAACCTATTCCTCTGATTACCAAACCCTCAATAGTCTATTACTGGCCAAGGATACCGACAATAAGGATGTGAGTTTGCAGGACCTAGAACGGGGTTCATCCCTCCGTTCAGCTTTCCAGTCCAGTCAGATGTTCCTGGTGATCACTGACCCGACTTCCCTCAAAACCGATACCAATGAATCTCCTCCAGTTATCAAGGAGCATTTTCAGAATAACCAACTGACCATTCAAGGGTGGACCTTTGATCTCAATCCAGACAATTGGCGTCAGGGCACAGGGGATACGGATACGGTTTTACTGTTTAAGTTCCTAGATAAGCCCCTGATTGATATTCTCAAGGATACCGCCCTGTGGGAACAACCGGAGGTATTTGTCGGGACGGCAACGGATGCTGATGAACGGGTCAAGGAAATTAAAGCAGTGCGCGATCGCTTAGTGACATTCTTTGAAAATGCGATCGCAACCGCCAACGACCCCAATGCTGCTGAAAAAGACCGGGATAATGCTGCCCCTCTAGCCCGGGTTGGCAGCAGCACCTTTTGGTCAGGGATGATCGCGTTAAATGTCAAGCTGCCAGCGGGGACAGGACTGCCTCAAGACTTGAAAGCCCTAGAATGTGGCATACAAGACCAGGATAACTTCTACGCTCAGTATGTCGGGAGTAATGGCACCCCGATTTTGCCCCAAAATGGGGAATTGGTAGCGGAACAGTCTTCCCTGTTTGGATTGCTGGACTATCAAGACAACTCCGTGCCAGAAACCGGTCCCTTGGGCTATGCCTTCCAGGTGGCCAACTTACGGGTGCAGTTCCAAAATTCACAAATCACGGCATTTTCCAGTCAGGTCAATCTTACCCTAGATAAACTCTTTGACGAAGCTACCCAATTACTCAATAGTCGCTCAGGACGGAATATTGTCATTCTCCAGGGCTTTACGGAAGAACACGATGGGGTGATTACCTATAGCTTTAGCTTTAGCGGCGAGAACTATTTTGCCCTACCCGATAGTCATATTCTCAATAATGTTGACATCGTTAAGGCCACTTTTTCCACAGATCCCCCAGGTAATGATACTACACTCACCATTGGACGGTTTACCCTCTGGGGCCGTCTCAATTTCCGTGACTTAGAGACCTTTGATGGATTATCCTTTGGGTCAGATACTTCCCTGTCCGATGAAGTTTTAACTGCCAGCAACCTGGTCAACCGCAGTGCCCGTGCTCTGGAAGACGATTATCAAGTAGGGATTGATACTCTCAATCAAGCATCAGCGGAGTTGCAGCAAAAACTGGATGAGCTAGCCAAGAACGAACAATTCCTGCAGTTTTCAAAGCTGAGTATTGTGATGAACTGCAAGCATACCAATGGTACCCAGGATATCACCTTTAGTGTCGATGCCAGCCAAATTGCCTTTGATTTGGCTCAGAGTAAAGCCCGCCCCCATAGTCTCTACAGCAAATTTCCCCTTAAGCTGACTAACTTCGTCTATCTCGACCCTGCTCAACCGGATAGCAAGCCTAAAGGGTATCTTACGGTTAAAACTCCCTTGGGCAGTGGTTCTATGCCCGACAGTGGCTTTGGTTTTAACTTCGAGTTTAATTTGGGCAGTTTGGGGGCATTGTCGGGTTCAGCTCAGTTTGTGGTTAATCTGTTGATTATCTGGGAACCGAATCAGGATGGTTCCCAGGAAAAAGCCACAACTTTTGTAGGATTGAGGCTACCGGGAATTGGTGGGGATGTGCTCGGTTTTCCTCTCCAAAGTGTACTGAAGCTGTCCTTCAAGACGGTGGAATTACTAGTTGATTCCACTAGCACTTCTGGTACAGCTTACTTGTTGAAAATTAAGAAGGTTGCCCTTAAGTTTTTTGTCCTCTCATTTCCCCCCAGTGGACAAACCGAAATTGTTATCTTTGGCAATCCTGATGCCACGGATAGTAATGATGCTGTTGGCTGGTATGCGGCCTATGCCAAGTAACTACAGCTATCTGGTGGCGCGTCCGCCACCAAACCTTAATGTCCAACTATTAAAAGCAACGTCAGCTATCAGCTATCAGCTTAAGCGCTACGCGCACGCTACGCGAACAGCTATCAGCTATCAGCTATCAGCTATCAGCTATCAGCTATCAGCTATCAGCTATCAGCTATCAGCTAATGCGCACGCTACGCGAACAGCTTTTGAATAAAATAAGCTGACCACTAACTACTGACCACTAACTACTGACCACTAACTACTGACCACTGATCACTGACCGCTGACCGCTGACCGCTGACCGCTGACCGCTGAATGCTTACAAAGCAACTAACCAATAGGTGGAATTTAATTTAGATAAACAGGAGATAATATGGCAGAGGATAAAATCCCCAATTATGAACAGATTAACAATATCCCAACCTTTATGGAGGAAGTCGATAATACCTATAGCATTACTGAAGAATTGCCCATAAACTTATCTGACAATCATCCATTATCTGATATGTGGGCAAAATCAATTACTGTTACGGAAGGTACCTCACCGGATCCTTGTTATACTGCTACTGGATCAATTAATGATGAGTTTCCCTTCAATTTTGCCGAGGATTTTCCCTTTGATAGTAAAGATTTTAGTTTTCTAACCAACCAAGACGTTGCTCCTGAACTGGCAATGAAGTTGAAGATTGATGTCTTCCAACCTATACCGGAACCTGAAGATAGGAGGGGGATTAAAGTCACGGTATTTTCGGTACCCCAATCCGATGATTATCCCAATGGAGTCATTGTTAAAAAAGGCTTAACCTTTGTGGACGAAAATGGCAATCCTGTGGCTGATGATAATCTATCGACCACAAAGATTCCAGAAGAATCAGTGGTTCCCCCGGAAGCAGACGTTAAGCTCGATCAATTATAGCCTTTGTATCTCGGTTGTAAACACACGAATTGCTGAAAGAGGCAATAGGCAAGAGGCAAGAGTAACCCACCCCTAACCCCTCCCAGGAGGGGAAAGCAAGAGGCAAGAGTAACCCACCCCTAACCCCTCCCAGGAGGGGAAAGCAAGAGGCAATATGGGAAAGATATCCGGAGTTTTATTGCCCAATAAAAAAATAAATTTTAGGTTTACTTTTTATTGGATATATGATATATAATAAAAAGCAAAATGTCTAATTTAATTGTTGTAAATTGATAGTTGTTGAAACTAACTATTTTTGAATAAGGAGCAAAAAAATGTCAGATACTAAAGTATTTTTTGGTGTTTCTCTAGAACTGGCTGGGAAGACAATTTCCCTAGAACCTAAAAATGCAATTAATGAGATTAAAGAAAAGGGAATTGAAGTTGAACTTCCGGCAGGGGAGAGAGTATATTTAGGTACTGTTGGCACTTCTCTCAATAGTATTTTACAAACACTAGGAGCAGTTGAGTCAGGCACAACGGCTTCCTTTCTGAATGACGATGGCACGCTCAATTCCAACGAATTACCAGATATTCAGGTCTTACAGGATGCCGCAAGTGTGCTGGTTGAAGCTGGTTTATATGTGGATGAATTTCATGTCAGAATACCCGGTGCGGCCACTGAGAATGGAAAGGTAGCCAAAGATAAAACAGCTTACACTGTTGGACTATCAGCAGAATGGCAAGAGGATTCAGGTCAATTAATTGATGGATTAGACCTTCAATTAAAGGGGGTCTATTTCAAAATCAGTAATGAAGAATAGCAATCAGCTATCAGCTATCAGCGGTCAGCAATCAGCAATCAGCAATCAGCAATCAGCAATCAGCAATCAGCTATCAGCTGACGGCTGACCACTGACGGCTGACGGCTAACGGCTGACCACTGTTCGCGAAGCGTGGCCAACGGCTGACGGCTGACGGCTGACGGCTGACCGCTGACTTTAGATAATTCCATTTTTGCCTAGTAATATTTCTGAATCGAGCCATGACTGCAATAGTGCAAAGAACAACCAGTGTTAGCTTGGGTCTGATCTCCGAGCTAAC
Source organism: Moorena sp. SIO3B2 (assembly GCF_010692525.1). NCBI lineage: Bacteria > Bacillati > Cyanobacteriota > Cyanophyceae > Coleofasciculales > Coleofasciculaceae > Moorena > Moorena sp. SIO3B2. The sequence goes on along the minus strand of NZ_JAAHHE010000286.1, from coordinate 3,421 downwards.
CGTTGCTGGTGAAACCGTCAATTTGATCCTGGAGAAAATTGAAGACCGCAACGTAACGGTTTATCAGGGCGGTATGATTGCTGGACAGCGACTTTATGTCGTGGCGCTTTTGGAAGAATTAATTCCAGAATTAGATGCACCAGACTCGATTCAGAACTTAGCCATTACTAAAATGGCGGTGGAATTGCGACCAGATAAAGGGGCATTTTCCTTTGAGGCTGCTATTGAAAATGCCTGGTCGATTACCCTCGATTCGGGGCCAACCTTATCCATCCAACAGCTTGCTCTGTCAGTGTCGTCGGTCAAATCTTCTGGCTCAACCAATGGGAGTCAACAGAATACGGCAGAATCCCTCTCCCAGCAGCGAAAGCTGTCATTTGAGGGGCTGTTTGAGTTATTTGGGGGCGAATTTGCGGTTAAGGTCGCCCATCAATTTTCGTCACAGAGTGGCATAATTGCCAGTCAGTGGGCATTTTCTGCCACTGCTGAAAATATTAGTATTACCGAAGTCATCAAAGCTTTTGGGTTTTCCCAGGATAAACTCGATGAGTATGGGTTGCGGGATTTAGTAGTTTCCTTGGCATTTGCGCTACAACAAACCCGCTATCAAGACAATAGTACCCAAATCGTCGAATCCCGCTATACCTTCACCGGATCCATGGATTGGGATACTGGCATTGCCTTAGTGCCAGGGGAAGAAACCCTGCAAATCCAAGCCGCGATTGAAATTGCCAAAACCTCCAGTCAGGGATCAGGGGGAACCTCTACGACCCTAAAAGGCGCGATCGCAGGAACGGTCAAAGCCTCGATTCCCTTTTTCGATACCTTACAACTCTCGGTTATCTATACCTTTAGCCAAACCAGTAGCACCTCTAGCTCTGGTCGTTCATCCCAAGCCCTGGCAAATCGTACCGGTGAGTTAATTTTCCAACTCCAAATCAGTACCCTGTTGTTGAGCGCAGTGTACACCAATATCAATAATCGTAAACTGTTGCGGTTTAGCGTTAGTTTGGTCAGTGGAAAGAATCCCACTATTGGTGACCTGATTGCCTATATTGTCAGCGTCTATGACTCCAGCATTATTGACTTTGAACTCGATCCACCCTGGGATGAATTTGCTAAAGAAGAGATAGCGCTAGATAAGTTTAGTCTGGAGATAGACCTAACCGATAAATCCATCACCATTTCCTACAAGGCTACCTTGAATGTCTTGATTGCTAAGGTATCCAATGTGGGGCTGTCTTACCAGTTTGGGACTAAGTCATCTCAGGTTAGTACCCAACAAAATAATGCCAGAACAGCATCCAATAAAAAAATAGCGATCGCAGTTGACTTAAGTATTCCCGGAGAACCCAAAAAGCGAGTTCAGTGGGACCCAGTCAATGAGAATCCCCCAGAAGTGCCCAGCACTAAAGCCCCGATCTTCGAGCTGAAGTTCCTGGCTTTGGGACAACGGGTTGCCTTCGCACCAGAAATTGTGCAGCAAGCTCGTACTATTGAGCAATTCACCACGGTGATGCGCCAAACCTTGGTACCCCTTCCCCCTATTAAACGGCGGCAAAATCCCCTCACAGCTCTGCAACAGTCCTTACCCTCAGCCGTCAGTTCTGACCCCACTCAACCAATTCAATTTTCAGGTCAGCCAATACAGTTTAGTGCAGAGAGTGGCTGGTTAATTGGTGCCCAATTTGTGATTTTGGGTTCCATTGAGATCAGTATAATTTTCAACGACCCCTTTATCTATGGCCTGCGCATTAGTTTGTCGGGACCCCCGGTACAAAGTTTTGCTGGATTTGAATTTGAAATCCTCTATCGCCGCATTAGTGATACTGTCGGGGTCTATCGCAGTGAGCTGGTTTTACCAGACACCATGCGCTATATCGACTTTGGTGCTGTTCATATTACCCTGCCAGTGGTTGCCATTGAAATCTATACCAATGGGGACTTTGGTATCGATGTGGGCTTCCCTTGGGGTGGTGACTTTTCGAGATCCATTGCCGTTAATGTCGGCATCTTTTTAGGATTAGGGGGCTTCTACTTCAATAAACTGAGTGCAGAAACAGCCACCAGTGTTCCCGACATTGTTAGTGGCACCTTTGACCCGGTATTAGAATTTGGCATTGGCTTGCAGGTCGGGTTGGGGAAAATTATCAACAAAGGTCCTCTGCGCGCAGAATTCAGCATTACCATGCAGGGCCTTTTGCAAGGGGTGTTTGCTACCTATAATCCCACCGATACTAATGAGAAAAAGGCCACCTATTACCGAATTCAGGGTGGTGTAGCCATTGTTGGTCGCATCTATGGTGTCGTGGACTTTAAGGTGATTCAGGTTGATGTAGAAGTCCTGGTTAAAGTTGCGGTGCTGTTTGTGGTGGAGGTATACAAAGCTATTCAGGTGGCTCTGGTGGCTAAGGTTTCTGTCAAAGCATCGATCAAGGTTGGCTTTGTCCGGATCAGATTTAAGTTTAAATTGACCGTCCGGGAGCAATTTGTCCTCGGTTCAGATAGCACACCACCCTGGCAACTCGCTGCTGTATCTGGGGGAGCCATGGCTCCCCCAGATCCAGTATTTACTGCCCGTGCTCAAACCCTGCGTCCCTCTATGCAGAAAAATGCTAGGGCTAATCGCTCCTTTGCTTTTGCTAAAGCCCAGGCCACTAGTAGCACAGGGACAGTTACAAATGCCACTACTACAAATGTCACTACTGAAACATCTGGTGGACGGTCATTGCGATGGGATGATGGTACAACGGGAATTAAGCTAGACCGCTCCAACCAGATGGGCGATGACACTAAGGAAACTACTGAAGAAGGCGACAAGCTTCCCCTCGATATTTATTTTCAACCGTCCTTTACGAAGACCGAAACAGGAGTAAGTGGTATCGGGTTATTGTTTATGGAAAACTCGATTCCTCTAGACGATAACTCTACCAATGATAATGATACGGACTTTGATGAGTTAGTTAAAGCCCTATTCAAATGGGTGATTTATGCCTATTTATCCGATAGTGAGCGTAGTGATTTGAATATCGACACAAGTTCTGTCAATGTTGATAATCAAGTCTTAACCTTGGAATTGTTAGAAGATGTTTATACCCTATTCGTTAACTACTTAGAAGAAGAACCGGCGGATGAGTTTTGGGCACCCCTGATTCGATTCTTGTCTACCAATTTTATCTTTGATATCACCGACCGCCCCATCGATGATGATACGGAAATTAGTGGTACTATTTTCCCGATGTTTCCTCAACTTGAGATGGAACTCAAGGATGGTGCTGATACTATTCTCAATACCGTTGATTTTGATAGTACGAAATATTCTCCCGATCAAATCAAGGCGATTCAAACTTATTTTCAATCCTCCAACTATAACCATAACCAGAGCACAGAAGAAGTCCTGGGACAAATACCGACCAACGAT
>NZ_JAAHHE010000285.1:0-8066 GCF_010692525.1 Moorena sp. SIO3B2 | reverse complement strand
TAAAATCTCACCTGAGTTCGACGTAACCCTGGAAGCCTTAATCTACCGTAGTTGCTCAAAGCCTGTATCCCCCATTGTTGCCTCAAGGGTTCCCGAAGCCTAGCCTGCTTAGGGCTAATCGCTTATATGGAAATCAGGTTAGGTAGATTATCCCCCATCACCCGATCACCCCATTACCTGATTACCCCATCTATTCAGGTCTGTGATTGCTGTACACTGGCAAAAAAGAAGTCTTGGAGCAGGTTTGAGGACTTCTTTTGGAGGCTGAAAGTCCCTCTATTAGGAGGTTTTGTAAATAAAATTAACTTTTACGAAAAAAAAATAGTAGGCTTCTTGTATAATTCTCGACATAGAGGTATGTAACTATTTATAGATACCTACTTACCATCTCTCTCTGAAAATTCAGGAGTAAGTTTCATGGTTGTATTAATAGGCGGTCCAGGTAACGATACCTTGATGGGCGGGGCTGGTGATGACACCCTCAGGGGGAATGCTGGCAATGATAGCCTGGTTGGCGGGGCTGGTGATGATAGCCTGGTTGGCGGAGCTGGTAAAGATACCCTGATTGGCGGAGCTGGTAAAGATACCCTGATGGGCGGAGCTGGTGATGACACCCTCAGGGGGAATGCTGGCAATGATAGCCTGGTTGGCGGGGCTGGTGATGATAGCCTGGTTGGCGGAGCTGGTAAAGATACCCTGATTGGCGGAGCTGGTAAAGATACCCTGATGGGCGGAGCTGGTGATGACACCCTCAGGGGGAATGCTGGCAATGATAGCCTGGTTGGCGGGGCTGGTGATGATAGCCTGGTTGGCGGAGCTGGTGATGATAGTCTGCTTGGCGGAGCTGGTAAAGATACCCTGATTGGCGGAGCTGGTAAAGATACCCTGATTGGCGGTGTAGGTAACGACTCTCTGTCTGGCGGTGTAGGTAACGACTCTCTGTCTGGGGGCTTAGGTAATGATACCATCGTAGGTGTAAATCCCAGCAGTAACAATCCAGGTGTTAATGAAATTGATACCTTAACCGGAGGAGCTGGTGCTGATACATTTGCGATTGGAAATAGCAATAATCCTTACTATGTCGGGGGGGGAGGACCTGCGGGTCTCAATGACTACGCTCTAATTACAGATTTCCAATCTGGTACGGATAAAATTCAACTCAAGCAAGGCATCAACTATACCTTTGGTTCCAACTTTATCGCTCTCGATTCTGGTTCGGGCTTTGATGTTATTGCTATAGTTTCTCCTGGCTATGACCAAGGGGATCTGATGTTTGTATAACGACTAGTACACCGTCTCGGAAATAACTGACTAGTTAAAATCTCCTTGATCTGGCCCGTTTCCCCCTTTTCTTCCTCTCCGTTAAACTGAGTACTCGAACCATTGTGATTAATCGTTTGGTGGGCAGTGCTTACTTTGGCTATGGCCAGCTTGGTGAATCTTTCTGGTGCACTGCCCACCCTACATCAACCTGAGTACTCGAACCATTGTGATTAATCGTTTGGTGGGCAGTGCTTACTTTGGCTATGGCCAGCTTGGTGAATCTTTCTGGTGCACTGCCCACCCTACATCAACCTAAATGGGACAGTGATTAATCCTAGGGTGGGCAGTGCCTAGGAACGGGCAAAGCCCAGCTTGGTGAATCTGTCTGGTGCACTGCCCACCCTACATGAACCTAAATGGGACAGGGGATGTGGGTGAATGGGTACGCTAAATCCCCAATTGTCTGATTCACTTGTCTGATTCAGACGCTACCCCAAGTTATGACTTTTGTCAATAACTTGGGGTAATTTTTGTTTCTAAAATAGAATTTATCAATTCGGTGAGATACTTGCGTATAGGCGGTTTCGACGTCTAATTAGTACATATGTACATAGTAAGTTAACTTCTAGAGAAAAAAAAATAGTAGGCTTCTTGCATAATTATCCAAATCCAGGTGGATAGCTCTTATAGATACCTACTCACAATCTCTAAAAAATTCAGGAGCAACTTTCATGAATACATTAATCGGCGGTCCAGGTAATGACTTTCTACAAGGAGACAACAATGATGATAACCTGATCGGGCTTGCTGGCAATGACACCTTACTAGGTTTGGGTGGCAATGACCTTCTTGATGGGGGTGCTGGCAATGACATCCTGGCAGGGGCTGCTGGGGAAGATTTACTTGATGGCAGAGCTGGCAATGATTTATTAAGCGGTGGTGATGGTATTGATCTTCTAGATGGTGGTCAAGGCAATGATACCCTGATTGGCGATCGCGGTGATGACAATATCAATGGCGGAGATGGTGATGACCGAATGATTTGGAATGACGGTGATGGCAGCGATATCATGGAAGGGGGTGCTGGCTTTGATGTAGTAGAAGTGAATGGCGCAGATGGTGCCGGAGATAACTTTGCCCTCAACCCCAATGGCCCCAGGGTACGCTTTGAGCGGTTGAATCTCGGTCTGTTCAACCTGAATGTCAATGATGTAGAACAGTTTGAGATCAATGGTCTTGGGGGTGATGACACCTTAACTGTTAATGACTTGTCCGGTACTGATGTACAGCTGGTAGTCTTTAACGGCGGTGATGGTAATGACCTTCTCGATGGAACCAATGCTGTGTTACCTTTGCTTGGTATTGGAGGTAATGGCAATGACACCCTGATTGGCGGAGCCGGTGATGACAACCTCAGGGGTGATGCTGGCAATGATAGCCTGGTTGGCGGAGCTGGTGATGATAACCTAATTGGAGATGCTGGCGATGACACTCTGATTGGAGGTGATGGCGATGACAATCTGGTTGGTGGAGATGGTGATGATGTCCTAATCAGTGGCAACGGTATTACTACCTTTACTTTTGACACTGGAGTAGCTTTCAATTCAAGCGATTTGGGTCTCGATAGCATTACTAACTTTATCGGAGGTCAAGACAAAATTAGTCTGGAACAGAGCACCTTCACTGCGCTCACTGGTACGTCCAGTGGGGGCTTAGATAGCAGTGAATGGGCGGTTGTATCTGATAATAGCCAGGTCGAAAGTAGTGGTGCTTTGATTGTCTACAACAGCGAAACCGGCGGTCTATTCTACAACCAGAATGGCAGTGCAGGTGGTCTGGGAAGCGGAGCTCAGTTTGCTACAATCGACACCAGCACCTCGGTAGATTTCACAGACTTTGAGGTATTTTAAGTTAATTAAAAGTTAACTTATCTAGCATTTATCAATTCGGTGAGGTACATTTTGGATTTTAGGGACTGAGGCCGTGGGCCACGCGGGGCGCTTTCGGAGCAGGGACTTCGGAGCAGGGAGTAGGGAGTAGGGAACAAATCCTGTGTACCTCACTGGTGATGAGAATTGCTATAGTCGTTTTTTGTTGAAGGTTGACAGTCAACCTTCAACCTTCAACCTTCAACCTTCAACCTTCAACCTACCCTAGACCGAACCCCTACAGCAAACAACCTTCATGCTGATTAATCACCGTCCTAATTACAGGAATTATAGTAAAAAATGTGCGATTACTGTGGGAAATTTTTTCCATTAGTGAGCGCCTTTCCAAAGACTGTAAAACTGAAATAAGTTGTGAATTATAGTCTAAAGTAATACTATGGCGCAATTGTTTAATGTAAATGGGGGTAGGATTCCTAGCTAGATAGGCGATCACCTTCTTCTCTGACTCATCTAACCGATTCAATTGCTCGATTAACATTGCTCTCATTGGCTCAGGAACAATCATTTCCTCCCAACTTAAAAATTCCGATACACTACCAAAAAAAAAGTCTTTAATCGTTGTCACAGCCAGCTTTAACCCTAAGGGATTGCCTCGATAACGTTTAATGAGTTCCATGTCTTGCTCTTGTTCAGACAAACCATTAGCTGCTAATAGTTTCCGAGCATCTTCTGTTGGTAAACCGTTTAGGGTTAATGAACGAGTGGAATAGTTTTTTTTCTCAAGTAACTCCATTTCTAGTGGTGGTTCCCAACTGATTAGGAGCAAACAACTTTGGTGTCTTTCTTGTGCTACTCTTCTAAAAAGTTGACCATAATCCTCATATCCGGCTTGATACTTTCCAACTAAAGTGCCACGGCTTAAAATCTGTTCAGCATCATCGAGTATTACTAGACAGCGATGCTCTCGTAAACACTCTAGAAAGTGAGACATGAGCAGGTTGATGTCTTCTGGTAACTCCGATGACTGGTGGTGAGACAGGAATGGAATCAGTTGTGCCAGCAGTTGCTTCAGGGGTTGGGCAGAGGATAGCGATCGCCAAATAATATAATCAAACTCCCCCTGAATCTCTCGTGCTAGCTTGACAGCTAACGATGTTTTGCCAACGCCTACTATCCCAAGTATTGCTACCAATTGGCTTCCCTTGAGACTAATCCATTGCTTAAGGGTGTTCAGTTCCCTAGTGCGTCCATAGAATGCAGAAATCTGTGGTGCTTCACCCCAATCTTGGGACTGCTGGGGAGTTTTGTATCCAGCGGCTTCCAGCCATATAGAGATATCTCTCCAACTTTTTAGGGTGTTCGATTTCCGATTAGTTAAGCTTTCTACATACCGATACAAACCTTTAGTGAGTTGAACGCTAAGTGAGCCACAACTCCAATGGAGAGCAGCAGCAATTTTTTTAGGAGGATAGCCGCACAGCAAACCTCTTAAGCATGCTTTTTCCACTGGGGTCAATTTGATTTCCCTATTTGTAGCAATGTTTTTTTTATGAGCTAGTTCTGTATACAACTTTTCTAAATTCCACAGCTTGGCTGCTTTGATAAACAGTTCATCTTCAAATCGATTGGTGTTAGATTTCATAGTAGGGAATCCTAATCAAGCTCACGAAATAGCTACCTATCAACTAATAAATTAACTAATCAATAAGGTAGCTATTGGGAGCGTTTACTAGATATATTTGCAAAACGTAGATGTCCCCGATGCTGATAACTATACTGTTTGAAAAAATCAGTTTTTGTTACATCTCTACGTAAGCAAATTACCCTGATTACTGTCCCTAAATTGGGTGCATCTCATATTTGTAAAAAAGTTGGGTAGGGTGCGTGATAAGACGGGCTCGCCCTCATTTTATCGGTAGCCAGTGTTGGGAAAGTCCGTCCCGTAACGCACCACTAGATCAAACAGCAAAAATGAGATGCACCCCCTAAATTTGTAAGGCTAAATTGTTTTTTTTAAGCTAAGTTAATCTTACCATTTTATACATAGGTAATTATCAGGTCAATTGGGATAATTTAGGTTGAATTTAATTTAATTCCTAAACTAAACACCCCCGATAACCGATTGACTGATAAGTCTAGTTTACTTGATTTGTGAAAAGTTGACAGTACCCGTTAGGGGTACCATAGCAGTTCTCAATTGGGTGAGGTACCTAGCCCTTGGGGTTTTAGGGAGTCGGGAGTCGGGAGTCGGGAGTCGGGAGTCGGGAGTCGGGAGTCGGGAGTCGGGAGTCGGGGTAAGAAAATTAAATCTACCTCATCAGTAGGATTAACGCTATATATTTGTAAGCATTCAGCTATCAGCTAATGCGCTACGCGCACGCTACGCGAACAGCTCTCAGCTTTGAGCTTTGAGCTTTTAAATAAAACAAGTAAGCATTCGTTTAATCTTTGTTACGTCAGCTGTTCGCGTAGCGTGGGCTTTTAGCCCACGGCTGACGGCTGACGGCTGAATGCTTACATATATTTTTTTTGGGTAGAGCTGGTGCTGCTAAGTAACAAGTCACAATAAACAATTATTAATTGTTTATTAATAATTAATTAATAACTATAGCGATTCTCATATTAATTAGCTACACACACCTATTTTTTACGTGTTCCTTTTCCTGTTCCCAGATCCGCTGTTCCTAGATCCGCTGTTCCCCTTGCTATTGTGTACTTCACCTATTTGATAAAGGCTATACTCCTTGACCTAATCCTAAAACCTAATCAAATCCTAATCACCATTAGGTATTTTATAGCTGCTGCGATCGCTAAGGTAGATTCATACCAAAAAAAAGAGTTAATTAACCATGGCTACGTTACTAACTGAAACTCAGAAATTATCCAACTTAATTCCAGAATCCGAACTAGATTTAATCAAGTCACTGCCACAATCTATTCAGGATCAGGTAGTTCCTAGCCCCGATTTATCTAAGTCTGCTGGTACACCGATTCAGTTAAATTTGACCCAGATACAACAGTTAGTTCCCAATGAGTCAGGCGTACAAAGCTTATCGTCGAAATCTATAATCTCAGGGCCTTTTAACTTTATTATTGGTACTCCCAATCCTGACTTTTTAGTGGGTACTAACAAGAACGATTTAATTTTAGGACGTGGCGGAAATGACATTATTATAGCACTCGGTGGCAATGACCTTGTGTTTGGTGAAGAGGGAAATGACATTGTTATCGCTGGCTCAGGTAACGATTTTGTGTCTGGCGGCTCAGGTAACGACTTTGTGTTTGGCAGTTCTGGTAATGATATCTTGGATGGTGGCTCTGGTAATGACTCCCTATTCGGGGGAACTGGCAAAAACCATTTCATTGGCAGTAGTGGTAATGATGTCCTGGATGGAGAGGAAGGCAACGATACTGTCGATTACACTGGTCTCGGTCGAGCTATTACTCTTTTACCCACGGGAATCGTTAACAAAAGTGGTCTTGGTCAGGATGAGCTAATCCGAGTGGAGACGATTATTGGGGATGCCGGTCAAGCTAATACGATTGATGCCTCTTCTGCTGGTACTGGTGCGTCTGTGAACGTAAATCTGCAACAGAACAGTTTACAGATTAATGTTGTTAATGGTCCAGTTCTTAATCGCACTGTCCAAAACTTTGTCAATGTCAAGGGTGCTGGTCGCAACGATACCATTATTGGTGATAACAACAGTAATCAACTTACTGGTGGTGCCGGAAGTGACAATATTACTGGTGCCGGTGGTAATGATACCATTGTAGGTGTCGATCCCAACAGTAAACAGCCAGGTATTAATGAAATTGATATCTTAACGGGAGGAGCTGGTGCTGATAAATTTGTGATGGGAGATAGCAAGAATCCTTACTATGTCGGTGGAAAAGGATTTTTGGGTCTGAATGATTACGCTCTACTTAAGGATTTCCAATCCGGTACGGATAAAATTCAACTCAAGTCAGGGCTCAACTATACCTTTGCATCAAACTTTATCGCTGTCAATCAAGGCTTCTCTTCTTCTGATAAAAGTCTTGCTTCAGTGGAACAGATTGCTAATGATATTGCTGGAGGTAAGAGTTTAGGTGTTGAATCTCAGCTGACCATAGGGGATAGTAGTTTGGACTCTGTTGAGAAGATCGCGCCTAATTTCGGCTTTGACATTATTGCTATTGTGTCTGGTGGCTATAACCAAGGGGATTTGACCTTTGTATAACGATTAGTTTGGTGGGCAGTGCCTACCAATGGGCTTTGGCCAGTTTGGTGAATCGGTCTGGTTCACTGCCCACCCTACATCAACCTGTGATTAATCCTTTGGTGGGCAGTGCCTAGCAATGCGCTATGGCTTGGTGAATCGGTTTGGTTCACTGCCCACCCTACATCAACTACATCAATTGTGATTAATCCGTTGGTGGGCAGTGCTTAGCAATGCGCTATGGCTTGGTGAATCGGTTTGGTTCACTGCCCACCCTACATCAACTACATCAATTGTGATTAATCCGTTGGTGGGCAGTGCTTAGCATTGCGCTATGGCTTGGTGAATCGGTTTGGTTCACTGCCCACCCTACATCAACTACATCAATTGTGATTAATCCGTTGGTGGGCAGTGCTTAGCATTGCGCTATGGCTTGGTGAATCGGTATGGTTCACTGCCCACCCGACATCAACTGTGATTAATCGTTTGGTGGGCAGTGCTTAGCAATGGGCTTTGGCTTGGTGAATTGGTCTGGTGCACTGCCCACCTACATCAATTGTGATTAATCGTTTGGTGGGCAGTGCCTAGGCTGTTGAGTTTGAATCCCTTATGCCGATAAAAGTTCATGCAGTTTATATGTCAATTTTTGTAGTCTGAAAAATAGCCCGACGCTTGGCCAAGGGAGATTCTCCAAAGTGCTGTCGATACCAAT
>NZ_JAAHHE010000284.1:0-8068 GCF_010692525.1 Moorena sp. SIO3B2 | reverse complement strand
GGAGTTCCAGGGCGCTATTAAAGGCTTTAATTGCTCCGTCATAACGCTCCAACTGCTCCAAGGTTTTACCCCTACCCTTCCAAGCTGCACTATAATCCGGCTCAATTTGAATCGCTTGGTCGTAAGCATTTAGAGCTTCTTCATAGTACTTCAGGGCAAACAAGGTCTTACCCTGACCTTGCCAAGCTGGAGCATATTCCCCTCGGATTTCCACAGCTCGATTATAAGCGTCTAGAGCCTGTTCATAGCGCTTCAATTCTAAAAAGGTTTCGCCCTGGTTATACCAATCCGTCGCACTAAATTCCCTGAATATATTCACCATAAAAACCGTTGCTGCAAACCCCAATCCAATCACCCCGGTGTACAGTAACACTTGGTACGGTTTTAGTCTGAATCGTCGCGGTTTAGGAAGCAGGGGTTGTATAGATGACGCAATTCCCAACATTAAAGTAGCGCCAGTTTTAGTAGTATTAGTATTTGTGTTATTATTGCTATTTTTATTAGTAATTACAGTAGTTAGTGCTTGTAATGCTGAGGTAGCTGATTGGTAACGCTCTCGGAAATCATAGCACAGCATTTTATCTAAAGTATCGGCTAATTCAGCACTTACTGATATCTGGTTATGCCAGCTAATTTCCCCTGTATCAGGGTGAAGGGGCAATTGGTGAGGACGTAAACCGGTTAAACCAACAATCCCGATCATCCCGACAGCATAGATATCACTGCTTAATTTCGGGTAACCATTGGCTTGTTCACTAGGTCGATAGCCAGGAGTACCAATGGCAACGGTAAAGCCAGTATTGCCCCCTTCCAGGATTTGGGTACTCACTTGTTTAACCGCACCGAAGTCAATCAGTACTAATTTGCCATCTGATTTACGCCGAAGGATGTTTTGAGGATTAATATCTCGGTGAATAATACGCCGTTGATGGACAAATTCTAAAACTTTCAGGATTTCCTGCAACAGGGAAATAATCTGATCTTCATTCACCTGTTGTCCCGGTACAAGTTCCTGGCTGAGGTCTTCCCCTTCAATCAATTCCTGGACGAGATAGAATTCTTGATTTTCTTCAAAATACGCAAAAAGCTGGGGAATTTGCTCATGACTTCCCAACTGGTGTAGTATTTGGGCTTCCGTCTCAAACAGTCGCCTAGCCGTCTGCAATGTCAAGGGATCCGTGGCTACTGGCTTGAGCTGCTTAACCACACACTGATTTTCACCAGGCAAGTGTTGGTCTTCAGCTACGAAAGTTTGACCAAATCCACCTTGTCCCAGTTGACGAATAATTTTATAGCGTCCACCGATCGTTTGTCCAAGACCCAAGTTCATGCAACTTCTACTGCTCCGGGAAAACCTCACCACCTGTTAAAGGAGGTAGATCACTAGGTATAGCGCTATGCGCAAGGCAAAAGGCAAAAGGCAACAGTTAACTACAAGAGCTTTTCACTTTGTATCAATGTCTTAACCTTAATGCGTACTGCTATATAGTGCTACCAATCATAGTATACAAAACCCTTCAATAGTGATCGGAACATTATCCCTGGGAGAGGGAAGTAGTGCGTAGGGTGCGTTAGGGGCGGGCTTGCCCTGATGTTCAACCCCTAGAGCCAGTTTTGGGACAGCCGCACCGTAACGCACCACCAAGTAGAATGGGCGAATGTAGAATATTAAAATTGCCGAATCTCGTAGAGCGAAATTTTTAGCACAGAAAAATAATTAATTAACCAATAGATCAACTATAGCAATTCTCTATGCCATGAGGTACAAATGGATCCCCCGTTGGTTCCTCTTATAAAGGGTGACTTTGAGCTTAAGAAGCGTACTTCATAAATCCTAGAAACGCTATAATTACCAAAATAGGAGGAATAAAAAATGAAAGCAAAGACAATTAAGTGGGATGATATTCGTTCCCAAGTTCTGGCAAATCCAGAAGTTAAAGCCGAGTATGAAGCTCTAGAATTTGAGTTTAATATTGCTAGTCAGGTTATTGCCATCATAATGAATAATGAAGAATGTATAATTTAGAATGAAGAATGTATAATATAGAATGTAGAAGGGATAATTCCCAATTCTTAATTATTAATTCACAAGTCTCAAGTCTCAAGTCTTAATTATTAATTATTAATTATTAATTTACCAATTCTTAATTTTAATTATCAATTTGGCGTTGCTGAATCAAGGAATAAATGGGCGATACCTGGTTTTGGTAAAGCCCCCTAAATTCACCAATTTTGGTGGACTTTGAGAGTTTTTTTTAACCAAAATTGGGCACAATCATACCCAAAATCAGCAAAGCCGAATGGTAAATAGTGAAAGCAGAATTCCCAATTCTACATTCTCAATTCCACCATTTTAAACCAACTAAAGTAGGTTTAATCCAAACGATTTTGGTTTGCGATCGCTCTTTACCGTAGTGTTAGCGTCTTAGATTCCCTTTACGCCAATGTGTAGACTTTGGGGTTCCTTTTTTTTGGTCTACTTCTTTAGTAGGCGATTGGTAGTTTGCTCCTATAACTATCGGGTATTCTTCATTCTCGGGATTTTTGTTTGCGGAAAATCCCTGACCGGCAGTAGATTTTTTCTGGCTAAAAAGTTCCGGAAAAATCCATATAGCGCTCATTAGAATAAAAATCGCTATAATTTCAAGATTTTATGGTATTAAATCATGGGTCAAACGTTGTTTTTGCTTTGTTTACTGTTGTATCGCCCATTATCGTTACTCCAATGGATCAAGTGACCAAACAGAAAAATCTGTAAATTTAGTAGTCTTTCCATTAATTTCACTACCTTTGTAGAAGCCAGTTCCTATATAAAGCAATCTAGGGGATTGATGCTCTGATAAGTCAAGCGTAGCTATGTACTCGCCATTTACGAAAAAATAGGCTGTTTGATTTTCGACAATCAATCGCATGGTATTTGAACCGTTTGCTGAGACATCTAGGTTGTTAATCTTGCCTGAAGCTAGTGAGGGAACATTGGGATTGTTGTCTACAAGTTTGAGCTCCCAAGTTGAATTCGCACGGATTAACAAGCGATACTCAGCATTTTTTCCATTCCGAAATAAAAACCCATAGTCCCATCTACCTTTCCAGCAGTGATCATATGGGTTGAAGAAGCGTACTTGGGCAATAAAGTTCTGTAGAGGAATAGAGTTGCCCGGTAAATATCGGGTGATCTTTTCATTATTTTTATGGTCAAGTTGCCCCTCAGCAATCTCTACAATCAGGCGAGCCTTTTTTTCTAGAGACTTTACGATTAGAGGAATGGAGTTGCCCGATGAATCTAGGGTAATCTTGTCATGATCTTTATGGTCAAGTTGTCCCTGAGCAATCTCTACAATCAGGCAAGCCTTTTTTTCTAGAGACTTTACGATTGGCAGAATTGCCTGAGTCGTTTGCTGATCAAGAACTTTAGTAACTCTGAATGGTATGAAAGGAATACTCAGCAGGCAAAGTGCAATTAATGCAAAGATTGAGAAGCATTTCCGTCGCTGCGTGGATGGTGACAAACCAGTCGTCTGTAAGTCGTTTGCCATTGCCGCAAAATGCTCTTGTAAGAGTCGGTGGATGAAGATGTAGCCTCCACCAACCTTGACTAGGAATATGCGATCGGCGGCGTAGTCGAGAAAGTCAGCATAGTTCCAGGGAACCTGACCAGACCAAGAAAGAATAGAGCGTAGGATCAAGTGCTGGATACATGCTAAGCCACCAAAGACGATACCCAAAATGAGTACTGCAATCAGACCGTAGCTAAGTCCACGTTCTAGTCCTGTGGGTACTCCAATGGCAACTCCAAACGCTAACCCCAAGCTTATTCCCTGACGAAGAGCATTGTAGAGTGACTGCTGTATCCCCTGGTTAGGTCTGACATTACTTTCGATATTGCTGCGCGGCACTAGCCCTAACAGAAATGAACCGAAAAGACTAATGAACAATCCGGCAATCGGCGATCCTAAGCCAATAAAACCAGAAAACAGACCAATTCCCAAGCTAATTGGTAACCCACGCCTCAATGTCCTACGCCAAGACCAGGTTAGTATTTCGACTGGCTCAATCTTTGAGGTTTGGACAAAACCAGTACTCACTGCGGCAAGAGGAGCTGAGGTTAGTATAAATGGAGCTGTTCTTGCTGCTAATCTTTTCAGAACTTCAGGTATGCCATATTCCAGCCCAACTCCCCTGTACCTAGCAAGTGCAAACAGTAGTGCAAAGATCAAACCCTCGGGTATACCAAGTGTCAATCCTCCCACCCGCTTGAAACTAATCCGTTTGGTAGACTCCCAGACTAGTGCAAATATTAATCCACCTAGTGGACTATAAACTAGAGCAAACTCCAAACCCTGGCCTGAATATACTGCTATGATACCAAGTACTAGCGTAACGATTATGCCAATGAACAGCCTTACAATTAGGGTATAGAGTAGCCGCTTGGCATTCGATGTCAACCAAGATGGCTGCATTCGCTCAATCAAAAATATCGTTTGAGATTCTTGAACCATCCTTTGCGCCAGCCAAATTAACCAGTGCTTTACTTGCGCATCCTCGTATTTTTGATTAGTCTTACGACGCTTAAACATCTTCTCAATATATGCATAAAAGAGCTGCTTGCGCCGTTCCTTTATTACGTCAGTTCTGGGCAAATCCTCAACTGCTACTCCCTGATAAGCTAGAGTCATCATATTAAGCATTAGAGGCGATTGAGCTAACTGTTGTAAAACTATATCCTCTTCAATTAATGTCCTTAATCCTGTTAAATCATCCCCGACACGATTCAAGTAATGACAAACTTGATCTAAAATCAGTAATCTTATATAAACTGCTTTCTGAAAATTCAGACGATTAGGAAGAGCTTTATAATCTTTAATCCGACTACACACTACCAACTCGGCACCATACTTCTGATGAAATTTGTTCAAAGCAACAATACAGTCGTTTCGGTACTCCGCCTTTACTTCATCCAAACCATCAAGCAATGGTAGTAGTTGCTGTTGCGTTACCAAAGCTTGTCCAATTTTCTTGTTAACGTAATACTTAGTAGCCAGTTCCTCTACCAACCAATCAGTTATCGTCTGTCGTTTATTTGCCCAAGAGGAGAGGTTGAAGACTACAGGAATTAGCTGATCATTATCTTGTTCGGCATGAGCAATTAAATCCCGGGCGAGTTCCAGTAAGGTTGTGGTTTTTCCTGACCCTGGTTCTCCTAAAATTAGTAGGGTTCTTCCTGTCCCAATTTGGTCAAAAATATCAATTACTTTAGTCCCTTCAGGAAAGGGTTGAGGTGAGTCGTCACCGATTTCGAGAATTTCGCTCAAAGGATTAGTAATGGCATCGGGTCTCTCTTCTAATCCCAACTCCATCAATACCTGGTTATAGAGGGATTTTTCCAGAACGCCTTTGACCCAATCGTTCTTGACTTTAGTGAGTAATGCCTGACGGTTGCGTTTTTTTTGGTGTGGAGTTAAACTGCTAACCCAACCAACGAAAAAATTAAAGGTATTACCAATCCACTGGAACTGGAAAATACCATTCCCAATTCCACCTTGTTGTCCAACATTCTTTGAGGCTTCATTTGTTTGTTGAACACTTGGTTTCGACTTGGAGTGTTGTGAATTGGGGTCATGAGATGATGGTTCACTCATCAGTCATGAAAACTAAAGACTACCAAGTAAAGAACTGGCGGCGGCTGCACCTAACCAATCAACTACTTTCCCTAGGATAGGCTTAACTTTTTTAAATAAATTTGCGCCAGCTTCCGTATCCTTGCTGGCTTTTTCTAGTTCTTCAGCAACGCCTTCTAGATTACTTTTTACCAGTTCTTTTTTGGGTTTTTCTTTCTCAACGGCTTTTCTTGCAGCACCCAAATATGTAGCTATTTCTTCTTTAATTTCTTCTGGAATTTCAGCCGAACTAACCATCTGATCTAGCTGTGCTAACATTTGCACCATGTCTTGTTGGGTAACTTGTTCCCCTACTGACGCAGGTTCTTGAATGGAGGTAATTTGCTGGTTTTGGGTACTACCATCAGTAGCCGCTTGCTGTCCAACCCCCCCTGAACCTGTATTGAATTGAACAATACCACCGGGATTGTTTGTCATAATACCTATCTGTTTAACTTGTGTATTTGTCTAAGAGTCTAAGAGCTACGAGGAATTGCTGTACTTTATCTTAACAAACCTTGAGGGGAAAATCACTCACTGGAAAAATTTTCGTCGTGAAAGGATATTCTTCACTAGCTTTTCCCATCGCTTACTGGACATGCCAGTCTTGTTGATAGTTTCAGCTGTTATAGCATCTGCCATGACCAAGATCTGGTAGAGGAGGAGAATGCGTTCGCGTAGCGTGACCCAAAGGCCAATCGCAAAACTCCAGCAACTGTAATCCCTGCTTCACTTCAAGTGCTGGAGGAGCAAACCCTGCATCACCTAACAAAAATGTACATATCATGGTTTTCCCCATAAGTTGATTTAGGGTGGGCAGTGCAGCAGTATTAAACTAAAAACTGCTATAGAATCGAATCGGCGGCATTGATCATAAAAGGATAACCAAGATATGAAAGCCATAGGATATAATCAGCCTGGACCAATCACTGCACCAGATGCGCTGATCGAATTTGAAACCGAAACACCGGAATTAGGGTCACAGGACCTGTTGGTGGAGGTTCGGGGAATTTCGGTCAATCCTGTGGACGTGAAAGTGCGCGCCAAGATGGCACCAGAAAAGGGCACAAAGGTCATTGGGTATGATGCCGCAGGTGTTGTTCAACAAGTCGGCAGCGATGTCAGTAAATTTAAAGTTGGTGATGAAGTCTATTATGCCGGTGATATCACTCGACCGGGCACCAACTCCGAGCTCCATGCCGTTGATGAGCGGATTGTCGGGAAAAAGCCGAAATCCCTCGGCTTTGCGGAAGCAGCTGGTTTTCCACTGACCTCCATTACCGCCTGGGAAATCCTGTTCGACTGCCTCGGGGTCAAAGAAGGAGAAGGCAAGGGCGAGACTATACTGATTATCGGTGGCGCGGGAGGTGTTGGATCAATCCTGATTCAACTTGCCAAGAAACTCACCGGGTTGACCGTGATCGCAACTGCATCTCGTCCGGAAACCATCGAGTGGGTTCAAAAGATGGGTGCTGACCATGTGATCAATCACCGCCAGTCCCTTGTTGATCAAATCAAGGAATTGGGACTCGAGCCCCTTTATGTTGCTTCCCTTTCAGGATCAGACGGACATTTTCCTGGCATCATCGAGCTGATCAAGCCTCGCGGTCATATCGCAATAATTGATGACCCTCAATCCCTAGACATGAAATTGATCAAACCCAAAGCCCTATCTTTCACCTGGGAATTCATGTTTACTCGGTCGATGTTTCAAACGGAAGACATCGAAAAACAACATGAATTGCTGAATCGGGTCTCGGAGCTTATTGACGATGGCACCCTAATTTCCACTGTGACCAATAATCTTGGGAAAATCAGTGTGGAAACCCTCAAGACGGCTCATTCGCACCAAGAGAGCGGTCGTGCTATTGGCAAAAATGTGCTCGACGGCTTTAACTAAAACAGCATAGTCAAGGGTGGTAAGTTATCGCGATCAGATTGTAAGCCGTCAGCCGTCAGCCGTCAGCCGTCAGCCGTCAGCCGTCAGCCGTCAGCTAAGGTAACTCAGCATTATTCCAATGCTTACCTGTTGTCTTGATGCAGTCGCTCATGGGGGAAACCACGGCAGTCGCTCATGGGGGGAACCGACGGCAGTCGCTCATGGGGGAAACCCCCAAGACCGCGCTGCCTCCCCAAGACCGCGCTGCCTCCCCAAGACCGCGCTGCATCGCTTATTCAAAAGCACCATCTGTAGCACCTCAAGTAGCGTGCGCATAAGCTGATAGCTGATAGCTGATAGCTGATAGCTGATAGCTGATAGCTGATAGCTGAATACTTACATCATATTTTCAATTTTTAACGAAAACGAAGGAAACAAAAACATGGCTAAATTGACTCTTGTTGCTCATATCACAGCTAAAGATGACAAAATTGATCTGGTAAAGACTGAGCTTAAAAAGTTGATCGACATC
>NZ_JAAHHE010000283.1:3414-8101 GCF_010692525.1 Moorena sp. SIO3B2 | reverse complement strand
TATTCCTCCAGAAACTGCTGGGGAGAGTTAGCGTATGCGATCGCTTGTTCTACTGCCTCCACCCGTTGCTCTAATGCCAAAACACCGTCAGCAGAGAGGGTAATGGCAATTCTGTCCAATAAATGTTCCCGTAATGGTCCCTCGTCGGGATTGTAAGTGGCAATTAAAATTGGTTTGCAGGGATGTTGGAAACTAATGCCTTCTCGCTCAATTAGGTTCCGCCCTTCGGTTAAAACACTCAGTAGCTGATTAGCAATTTGGTCATCAAGGAGGTTAATGTCATCCACATACAACACACCCCGATGAGCTTGGGCAAGTAATCCTGGTTGAAAGACAGGTTCCCCTTGTTTAACAGACTGTTCCACATCCACTGAACCCAGGAGTCGGTCTTCAGTAACTCCTAGAGGAATTTGGATGAAGGGAGCTGGGATGATTTCGGTATCTGGAGAACCGTCAACCTTCAACTGGTCAACCTGTAACTCTTCTTCTTCTGGAGTACAGTTACTCAAGGAACCCTTAACCACTTCAATTGGGGGGAGCAGAGTGTGGATTGCCCGTGCCATCACTGATTTAGCTGTGCCACGGCGTCCTGCGATCGCAACGCCTCCTAATCCAGGGTCAATGGCCGCGAGGAGGAGGGCGAGTTTAATAGCTTCTTGACCCACCACGGCGGTGAGGGGAAAGGTAGGGTTGGCAGGTTTTGTGGTCAGTGCGGGCATAGAGCAACTATTGTCAAACTTCCCTGAGTCAAATCATAGTAGTCTAATAGTACTCTTTAACGACTCCCTATGGTTGATCTAGCCCCATGGGAAATTCTTGAGGGCGACTTTTTCAATAGGTAAGCATTCAGCCATCAGCTATCAGCTATCAGCTATTAGCGATTCGGCGCTTTAACTGCACTGGTTCGGATCAGTAAAACGAGCAGGGATTGTCAACCAGCCATACTCGTTCGTAAGCTTATTTACTACCTCCTAGCTGACGGCTGACGGCTGATAGCTGAATGCTTACTCCAATAGTAATCTGATTTGGAAGCAGACATATAAGCACCTACACAGAATTAATTACCTACTCCCAATCTCTGTAACCCTTACATTGTAATACTTTGAGTTTTGTAAAATGTGTAATTAATTTTGTTTACCTGCTTAGCCTTTCTCCTAGTGAGGGGAGAGGGAAAAAAACCTGTGTAGCTAATTACTATGAGAAACGCTATAAGTCTAGAAGCTAAACGATTACCATCAATTCAAAATTGCTCTAGGAATCTAGGTCTGACCACACTTATTGTAAAGACTTATGATCCTCGGGTAATTCTAAAACCACCCGATAGGCCGTCGCATAGTATGATGATTGGATCATGGTACCCGCTGTCGCCGCAAAAAGTATCCGGAACGTGCGCCAGATTTGTTCATTTGACTTGTCGATAATATCTGCTTTTTTTTCCATCCAGCGCTCATACATACCCTTAGCCCAAAGATAATAGTTGCGACGGTCATTATAGATGGCTTGGATCTCAAATGGTGATTCTCTAACAGCATCGATAAATTCCGTCATATACACCATCCGAAAGGTCCCCGGCCAGATATACTTGGTAATAAAACTGTGCGTAACAAATGACTCTTTGTCTGAGGCAAAGTCGAGATATACTCGTCCGCCAGGTTTAAGATAGTTCAAGAGACGCTCCATCACGCGAGGATAATCAGACAAATCTTCGATTACCCCCATCATGACTATGCCATCATATTTCTGGCTGGGTTGGAAAGAGAAAAAGTCTTGATACTTGACCTCTGCATCAAAGTTATTTTTTTCAATTAAATCTTCTACATACTGTTTTTGGTGCTTAGATAAGGTAATTCCAGTCACACGGATATTTCGGCGTGCGGCAAAACGCAGGAAACCGCCCCAGCCAGAGCCAATATCGAGTACCGAATCATTCGGTTTGAGATTAAGAGATTGAAAGGCAAAGTCTAACTTGCGTTCAGCTCCAACCTCTAGGCTATCCTCATCTTTATCATATATCCCAGGAGTATAAGTATTGTAATCGGTATCCATGGCGAACAATTGGATATTATTGGAGTCATAATGCTTTGATATCCAATCTGGATTGCATTTTTCCCGCCCAAGTAAGAAGGGCTTAAGTCGCCGACCTATCTTTAGCAAAATATGCTGATCGGATAACAGCTCCTGGAACGACATGGCGTTGATTAAGTTCCCTTCGAGATCAATATCACCCTTGATGTAAGCTTCCAGTATCAGTAATTCGTCTAAAGACATGAAAGCTTTTCGACCAGCTGGATTTTTGATGTATATATCCAAGATCGGTTTCTCTTCTCCCATAGTGGTGCTTGACCCATCTTCCCAATGAAGTACAAAGCTAATTGGTAGTGTGTCACGTTTGGATAAGGAGGAGACGAAGTTGCTTACAAATTGGTTTTCAATCATGGGTAACTTAAGATTTTATTGGTTTTTATGGAATTAGCTTACCCCACTAGCTGTCAGCTATCATGCTTAAAATAAATCTCGTTAGCGTAGCGTGGGCCGTTAGCGTAGCGTGCGCAAACAGCAGAATTTAATAGTTTGAGATTAATGAGAATGGAAAGTCTGGGTAAAAGCCCTTGGCCTTTGGCTGATAGCTGACGGCTGTTCCCCTAGCGTGCGCGTAGCGCATTAGGTGAATGCTTAGGATTAACTGACTTATGAAACCATAGTTGGTTAACCGGGATCAATTGTCAATCTAGAATATTCTCAGGCATTGTCAGGTATTTCCAACTGGAACGATGCCGATATAACTAAGCCCAGGAGTTATGAGACCAGGAGTGATGGTGATGAATCCCAAGGCTATTTTAGGACTGCTTAAAGAAACGTTTAAAGAATGGAAGGAGGATAACGCATCTCGACTAGCAGCAGCATTATCCTATTACATGATTTTTTCCCTAGCGCCAGTGCTAATAATTGCGATCGCAATTGTGGGGTCTATTTTTGGGGAAGAGGCGGCTAAGGGCGAGATTGTAGAACAAATCCAAGGATTGGTTGGGGAACAGGGGGCACAGTTTATTCAGACAGCAATTACTAATGCCAATCGGCCTGATGCTAGTGGGGGGTTGGCTTCCTTGATTAGTATTGTGGTGCTGTTGTTCGGTGCATCTGGGGTATTTGGCGAACTCCAAGATGCCTTGAATACGATTTGGGATGTGAAGCTGAAACCAGGACGGGGCATCTGGGGTATTTTGAAAAAACGGATTCTTTCGTTTCTGACCGTGCTGGGTGTAGGACTTTTTCTGCTATTATCCGCTGTGATCAGTACTGCCTTATCCGCTGTGAGGTCTTATAAGAGCGAATTTCTCCAGGAACTGGGTTTACTGTGGCTCTACCAACTTGACTTTGTCTGGACAATTCTGGACTTGCTGGTGTCCTTTGGTATTCTTAGCCTGATGTTTGCTCTGGTTTACAAGTACTTGCCAGATGTGAAAATTGCCTGGAAGGATGTCTGGGTTGGAGCAATTATCACTACCTTACTGTTTAACTTGGGTAAATGGCTATTGTCATGGTATCTCGGCAGAAGCAGTTTTTCTTCAAGTTACGGTGCTGCTGGTTCTTTGGTGGTTTTATTGGCTTGGGTATACTATTCCTCTCAAATTATCTTTTTAGGAGCTGAATTTACCCAAGTTTACGCTAAAATATTTGGTTCAAAAATCGTTCCCGATGACCATGCTACCCCTCTCCCGGCAGTAGGGCAGTTCCCTAGTCTTGAGGAAAGGGATAACCCAAGATCGTAGGAACAGTGAACAGCGGATCTGGGAACAGCGGATCTGGGAACAGGGAATAGGGAATAGGGAATAGGGAATAGGGAATAGGTAAAAAATCCTATGTACCTCATTAAACTAAAAACCGCTTTAATTAATTACGATTAATTAATCTTAATTAATCGTAATTAATATCTTAATTAATATTTAACAAATAATATAGGTCAGATTGTGCTAAACTACCTGAAGTTCCATCGGTTCTGGTGAAGAGCACTCACCAGAGGTAACGGGGAAAGTCCGGTGCAAGTCCGGCGCTGTCCCGCAGCTGTGATGAGGTCTGTGACCTCTAAGTCAGAATGCCCACCAATGGTTTCAGTTGTTAAATCCATCTGCGAGGTACAGATGATGTCTGATGTAGCATTTCCAAAAAAATTAGTCAGTAGGCAACCACATTTCCCAGTAACGTTTGTGATGCCCTTTTTGAGAACTAGTGGTTGAGTAAAAAGTATTTAATAGGTTTGATCTGTAAGCTATCAGCTATCAGCTATCAGCTATCAGCTATCAGCTTATGCGCTACTTGAGGTGCTACTTGAGTGGCCATTGGCCAACGGCTGACCACTGAGCACTGACCACTGATTGCTGACGGCTGACGGCTGACTGCTGACGGCTGACGGCTGACTGCTGACGGCTGACGGCTGACTGCTTACTGCTTACTGCTTACAAAGTAACTAACCCCTAAGAAAGCGCTGACAGTAACTAAGTAAGAAGAAAGTGATAAGAGACTAAAAATTAATAAATTCAACGCTTTATCACTTTTTATCCTATCAGTTTAACTGTGCTACGACACTACTGTAGACTTTTTCAAGATAGTCTTATAAAGCCTAGTATTTCAAGGTAATTAGCACTAAACTGTTGCAAGTATTTTTATCAGTCATTGACCAGCATTTACC
>NZ_JAAHHE010000283.1:0-2857 GCF_010692525.1 Moorena sp. SIO3B2 | reverse complement strand
ATCCTAGCACTATACCTGAGTAAGAGCTTGATCAAACAATGGAGAGATCAACCCTTCCCACTGATGCGAATTTTAGGCTTTGGTATCTGCTCAGTAGGAGTAGTTTTCTTATCTTCTGCAATTTTTGGATAAGAGGTTTTAATAATGAAGAATGAAGAATTAAGAATGTATAATTAAGAATGTATAATTAAGAATTGATGAGAATTTATAATTCTGCTTTATGTATTCTGCTTTCAGCATTCACCATTCTTCATTTTGCCTTCCGCCTTAGAGGATATCTAAAAAGTTTTTTGATACTGAATTTTGCCCCCTAGCCCCCCAATTATGCGGTGCGCACCGGTGGGGAAGAATCAATTTGCTGCTAAAAGTCCCCCAAGCGAGGGATTGCTCGCTTGGGGGACCAACGGGGGCTTGGATGTAGCAAATGAGACTTATCAGACAACCTCTTAGGTAGCTAGTCCTTTAATTCTGTGTCAAAAACCGATGAAAGCTAACCAAGTTAAACAACTTAACTTTTCCGGTGCCTACATAGATGGGAAGTACGTTGAAAATGTGGAAAATTATCCCATTAACAGTCGTACTATCACCGTTAATCCTGAAGAGACAGATGCTTACCTGAGCGAAACGAACACCAGCATTATTCCGGCTTTTTCATCGACCATCCTCAAAGATACTACTGTCCAAAAAGCCAAATCCTTACTTTTGCTGGAGGTAGTAGAGAGCAAAAACATCGGCAAGATTGTCTTTGAGCCAGGGTGGAATCTATTAGGTAATTTGATCGACTTCCCCAAAGATGTACCGCTGTGGAAGTCTCCTCAAGATGAGGCTGGAATTATAGAAGTCGATCCCTATTTTATGGCAAGGCAATCGAGTACACCCCATCAACAAGAAAAGTTCTCTGTTAAAGTTAACCTTTGGTATGCCCCTTCTCGTACCAATTGTGCCATCCATAACCAACATGACTTTCTTGAAATTCACACCCAAGTCTTGGGACAGGGACGAATGCAGAAGTTCAAAGAAGAGGATTTTGGGACTCTCTATGAAGATCTCTTGATGACTGAGGGATACACCCAGATCGTTCCTTTTTGTGAAGTACACGAAAACCAGCAATATACCTATCCGTGGCATCAGTATTATTCAGATACGGATTGTATCTGGATGGCGATCGAATATCATCCGATTAAAATTTCTAACTGAACCGTTAGATATTGATGTCTTCTCTTATTGGTTTTACTTTCCCGGAAGATTCCAAAGTTGCCAATTGCTCATTGAGCAGCTATAAATACCTCAGCCAAAAAGCTGAGAGGTCACAACTAAAAAGTATTGTTAGCTTATTGAAGAGTTATAAAAAGATAGTCTATGATTTATATAAGTATTTTGGGACGTTTGAAGTGGTTAAAAGCCGGGATATTAACTGCGATCGCAATCGGGCTTTGCTGGGCGTGTTTTTCCGCTCCAGTACTTGCAGATGCTTCTGTTGGGAACGCGGAACCGAGCTTGAACACCAATTTGGTAGCCTATTATAACTGGCGTGCCGATGAAACAACAGAGGAAACGAGAAAGGTATGGGAACACCACATTAATGCATGGGCAAACTCCGACCTAGAGGACATTATCTCTGACTATTCCGAAGACTCCATCTTGATTCTCAACAACACAGTTTACAAGGGTATTGACCAAGTAGCCTGCGTTTTTGACAGTCTTTTTGAAATATTTGCAGATGGCAATAATATAATCGTTCCTGAAACGATCGAAGGTGAAGTTATTTAGCCGGGGACGTACAAGTCGAAAGCCCCGCATTTTTAAACCGGGGATGAAGACTCACAGCGGCTTTAGCCGCCTTGAGAAAATATTCTAAAAATGTTCCGTAATTTTACTATAGATGTTGTAGAATAAATTAAGAGCGGTAGAGGTCGATAACCGATGATTATTATGGAATTCAAAGTCAAAGGAAAAAAGAGTCAATACTCAGCAATTGATGAGGCTATCAGGACAGTAAAATTCATCCGTAATAGCTGTATCAGGTTATGGATGGATAATAAAGGAACCAACAAATTTGATCTCAGCAAGTACAGTAAAGTATTGGCTCATCAATTTCCATTTGCTAATGAGTTAAACTCAACGGCTCGCCAGGCTGCCTCAGAAAGAGCATGGTCATCGATCGCCCGTTTCTATGACAACTGCAAAAAGAAAGTACCTGGAAAGAAAGGATTTCCCCGATTCCAAAAACACTGCCGTTCAGTCGAATATAAGCAGTCAGGATGGAAACTTTACCCTGATAAAAAGTCAATAACATTCAGCGACAAGAAAGGGATTGGAAAACTTAAGCTCAAGGGTACATGGGACTTGTGGCGCTTCGACAAGAAGCAAATTAAGCGAGTCAGGATCGTAAAAAGGGCTGATGGCTACTATGTCCAATTTTGCGTGTCAGTTGATAACAACGAGGAAATAGAGCCATCAAAAAAGACTATCGGGTTAGACGTAGGGCTAAAAGAGTTCTATACCAATTCTGATGGCAAGACAGAACCCAATCCCCGTTTTTACAGGACTGGGGAAAAGAGATTAAAGTTTTATCAACGCCGAGTTTCTCGGAAAAATAAAGGCAAGGCCGTAGGCCACGCTTCGCGAACAGCCAATCGTAAAAAAGCAATTAATAGACTAGCTAGGCATCACCTTAGTATAAGTAGGCGACGTGAAGAGCATGCCAAGAGACTGGTTAGAAGTTACCGTAAGAAGAGTGCAGCCTTTATAGTTGGTAGGCTATGCATCAAAGGTGGCAGGTTTTGTTGTAAGGCTGCACTCTTCTAAGGTTTCGTCTCCGGCACGCTGCGTAGTCCGGTCTAACGACCTGGTGGCC
>NZ_JAAHHE010000282.1:0-8227 GCF_010692525.1 Moorena sp. SIO3B2 | reverse complement strand
AGAATTTGTAAGCAGGTATACAAAATTGATTACACATTTCACAAAATTAAAAACCTTACAATGTCAGGATTACAGAAATTGAGAGTAGGTAATTAATTCTGTGTAGGTGTTTAATTCTACATTCTTAATTCTACATTCTTAATTCTACATTCTTAATTCTACATTCTTAATTCTACATTCTTAATTCTACATTCTTAATTCTACATTCTTAATTCTACATTCTGCCTTCAAGACCCTTCGACAACAATCGCTCCAATAACGGTTTAGGAATTGTCTCGAAATCCTCCAACAAGAAATCCATAATCGCCAGATGGCGCAAGTGACCAGGAGTGGGAGGGTAACAGCGACGACTGGTGTTAAACCAGCCGTTAACAGTTTGAGTAGAGCAAGAACAGATTAAAGCCATATCTTCCCTAGTCAGGTCCCACTTATTGTAAAACCGTTGCGGTGTCATACCCAATTCGCAGTAACTGTACAGTCGGATTAAGATTTGCTCTCGCTCCGTTATCGGATAGGGATAGGAATTTTCTCCCTTCGACTCCCTCGGTTGTGCAAGCTGTTGGGCAAGCTGTTCCAGGCGCTCCATGGCTTCGTGATAATCGATGGGATGATAAACGAATCGTTTTTTTGCCATGATAGAGTTACCTCCATTTAACTTGGGGGGGAGAGCCGCGCTTCCAGGTTGGTGGCCGATGAGCGCGGCTCTTTTTCCAATGATTATAGTATAACCAATGGCTACTATTCTTGTCAACAATAAAATCAAAAAAATCAAGGTAATTTACATAAAAGTTAATAATTATTTAAAATATAACGATTAGAATGGTAGTTTTTTTAGCTAGTAGCTTAAATCTGGATCATGGCAGTATAAACTTAGTGATTGCCCCAAGTTAAAAATTTACTTATCAAGGGAGGAAACAGGGAACAGTGATAATATTTGATTTTTTAAGTACTGAAATTGATTGTTATATTATGTCGGGATAATTACCCTTAATAAAAAGGGTGCATCTCAGTGTCTTGATGCAAAGCGCGAGTGGGGGAAACCACGGCAAAGCGCGAGTGGGGGGAACCCCCTTTGGCGGCGCTGCCTCCCCTGTTCCGAAGCTGCATCACTTTTGCAATTAGGCAAAAATTCGGGCGAAAATTCCCACACTCCTCACACTCCCCGCGCCCGGGCCCCACACTTCCCACACTTCCGATCTTTTTTACAAATATGAGATGCACCCAATAAAAATCTCCCCCATCTGGCCATCTGGCCATCTGGCCATCTGGCCAGATGAGGAGATGAGGAGATGGGTAATTGGTAGCGAAGCAACCGTTAACCTTTGACCAACCTTTGACCAACCTTCGACTAACCTTCAACCTGCAACCTTCACCCAACCTTCACCCAACCTTCACCCAACCTTCAACCAACCTTCAACCTGCAACCTACCCTACACCGAACGCCAAAGGCGAACAACCTGCAACCTGCAACCGTTAACCAACCTTGGCCTTTCGGCCACGCTACGGGAACAACCTACCCTACACCGAACGCCAAAGGCGAACAACCTGCAACCTGCAACCTGCAACCGTCAACCAACCTTCAACCTGCAACCTGCAACCTTCAACCAACCTTCAACCTTCAACCTGCAACCGTCAACCAACCTTCAACCTTCAACCTGCAACCTGCAACCTGCAACCTGCAACCTTCAACCTGCAACCTTAAACCTGCAACCGTCAACCAACCTTCAACCTTCAACCTGCAACCGTCAACCAACCTTCAACCTTCAACCTGCAACCTGCAACCTGCAACCTGCAACCTTCAACCTGCAACCTTAAACCTTCGTAGGATACTCTTGAATGTTCTCATCAAAAAACCCGGTCAAGACCGGGAAAATTGCTGAAAAACCAATCAACTTACCAAAGCTTGGCTTTATTTTTCAAAAAAATCGTGGAATGTTTGGAAGCCCCGTCTATGAACGGGCAGGGTGCTGACCGATACTTTTTAGCTACCAAAGTCTACCAATATAGACCAAAGCCCGCCAAGGCAAGATCCAATCGCATCCAGGGGGTATCTCCCAAAGCCCTCAGGAATATCCCACGAGCGCCATAAAAATGTCAAAAAAGTTCGTTCCACCGGGATTACAGCGCAACTATTCTACCTTGGTTTTCGGCTTTAATTTAAGTTACATAATAATCCCTGTCGGTGTTACCCTAATTTAAGTCTAACAAATAATAAGAGTTTTTGGTAGACTCTGCGACATTTTCTCTAGCTGTTTACTAACCTTTTTTGAGATCCTAGAAGGTCATCAATTATTAACATTCCGAGACTTGGGTCAGCTCACAAACCTTCTATGTGACTATCTGATCATGTTACCTGATAATGTTACAGGTGAGGGGGCAAGCCGCATAAACGGGAGTCTGGATCAGATCAGGCTCGCCATGTAGCCAATTTAACCAACGAACTTCCTGAGGATGAACCCCCTTAAAGGTTAAGACTCCTGCACCTAATATCACTGCTAAAACATTTACTCCAATCATACTACCTGCTACTAGTAATACAGCACTAACCGGCAGAATCGATTGTAGAGCGATCGCTAACAGAGCGCCGGTGGTCACCATCAATACAATCAACGGAAAACCGACAACCAGTAAGCAAACTGCCAAGGTAAATGCCCAAATTAAAAAGCTTTTGACCACTGCTAATGAATCAGTTTGTGTCAAGCTTTGACTTGTGGTTAATGCCATGGTGTTTTCTCCAGTAATCATTAAAAAAATGAATTGACAGTGTCTGTCATTCATTGACAGGGTCTGTCTTTGAGTAAATTCTTTGATTGGAAATTTTCTAGGTGAGTTTCAGTATAGGTAAAATTTTGATGAAGATGAACCTTTTGTCAAAAAAGTTTACAGTCAACTCGTCCGACCTATGTATCAAAATTGTTACAATCGTTAAAAGCCGGAAATTATTGGTTATCTTAAGACAGACCCATAATCTACCATTAGACAGATGAAGCAATTTTTGATCGCTGATACATGGACCGAAGATATAGACCCAATCAGTTATAGGGTTATAGTTAGAGTTATATAGACCGAATCAGTTATAGAGATAAGTTATAGAGTCGCAAGAACAAGAAAGGGAACTAGGGTCACCGAATCGGATCAGGATGGGTGAGGGGTTGACTCCGATTTGCTTAACATTTATTATACTTTGCTTAATATTTTTTATCCAAATTGAATAGTTTTCTAATATTAAGCATAATTACTGATAATTAAGGATAATTACTCATATTAGGTATTTGTGATTAGGACTTTCCCCCCCGTCCCTTGCTCAACCCTAATCTTAGGGGTGCTTTGAATCAATGGGGCCCTTTGCTTGCGCCCTGACGGCTTGCGCCCCGCCCTCAAGGTGATCTTAAATCTGGTCTTGAGCAGGGGAGAGGGTTTTAGAGCTTTTCCTGCTTACTCAAAAAGAAACAATCACAAACAATAACAAACAATTAGATGGTGACAGCTGACGAATTTCAAAACATACATAGTCCTATAAACACATCACCTCCTCACCATTTATAGCTCGAAGAAATGAAATTGGTCTATAGCGTTTCTCATACTTATCAGGTACACTCAATTTTCTTACCCCGACTCCCGACTCCCTCGGTGCGCTTGACCCGTAATTAAATTCGCCACGGGTCGCACCGCTCCCGACTCCCGACTCCCATTAACCCAGGACGAAAATCCCTTACCTAAGGTAGAACTGTTATAAGTTATACTCAACCCTAACTGTTGGGAAAACTTAATGTAAGAGTTTGTAAAATAAATTCTCGTAGCCCAACTGTAGTTGGTAGTTGAAAGATGACAGACCCACAGCGTTCACCCCGGATTGCACCAGCACCACCGCCTTCGAATATAGCGTCTAGACCAGTATCTGCTCAAGCCAATCAATCGAGACCTGCACAACCAAGAGCCATGGCTCCAAGAAGCAGTCAAGCCGGTGCCGCAGTAGCCTCACGCCCTCGGCCTGTGGCCACAGCAGCTCAGAATTCAGCCACTAACGTCCAAGCAAAACCATCCGCCAATCAGCACCAGCAGACACCCCGTAGCATCGGTCTGCCTCCTGGACAGTCAAGCTTAGAAAGCATTGTCCGTGAGGCCTTTGAGAAAGGAGTGTCTGATATTCATCTAGGTGTTGGTGAAACTCCCCGTTTCCGGAGTCGCGGTGAAATGGAGCCAACCGAATATCCACTCACCGATCACGCAACATTTAACTGTTGGCTCAAGGAAGTAATGACTGATGAAGAAATCCGGCGCTTTAGAGAAGAGTTGGAATTTGATGGGGCAACTCAGTACGAGTTTAGTCGGGTAAGGATTAATGTCTTCGATAGCCTTCTTGGTCCTGCCATGGTCTTGCGGATTATTCCCCTGAAGATATTGACCCTTGAGCAGTTGCGGTTGCCACCAATCCTGAAAGATGTCTGTCATTACCATAAAGGTCTCATTTTGGTCACCGGTCCCACAGGTTCCGGAAAATCTACCAGCATGGCCGCAATGATAGACTATATGAACAAAGAGATGGCGCGGCATATAATTACCATTGAAGACCCCATTGAATTTATCCACCAAAGTCGAAAATCTCTGGTTAAACAGCGGGAAGTAGGAATGCATACCCGTAAATTTGACCGGGCGTTGAAAGCCGCTTTGCGGGAAGACCCCGATGTGATTCTGATTGGGGAAATGCGAGATCGAGAAACAGTCAATACAGCTCTGAAAGCTGCTCAAACTGGTCACTTGGTCATGGGTACTTTGCATACCAACAGTGCCGTGAAAACCATTGAGCGGATTCTCAATCTCTACAATCCAGAAGAACAGGCTCCCATGCGGGTGTCCATATCAGAAGCCCTAGTAGGAGTCATTTCCCAAGGGTTGTGCCGTACTACCGATGGCAAGCGTGCTGCTTTTCATGACATCCTGATTAATACTGAATCCATTAAGGATTACATCCTCAAGGGCAAATACGAAGAAATTGAACAACTGATGGCGGACAGTGAATTTGACGGTATGGTTACCGTAAATAAATCCTTGTTCGCTCTTTACCAAGAGGGGCGTATTACTGAGGAAACTGCCTTGGAAAAGTCACCCACTCCCAACGAGATTGCAATGATGTTGCGCGGTCGGATTTAGGGATTAGGCAGGCTTGTATAGGGATTAGGAATTAGGGATACTGACTTAACCCCTAAAACCTAACCCCTAATATCATGTCCGGATAATTAGTGATGAAAAACCTTCTCCCTTCAAACCTTACTCCTTTCCTTCAGCAAAGCTGCCTTCTGCCCTCTGCCTTCGATTTACCAAAGTGTAAGTATTCAAACGGACATGATATCACACCATTACCGTAACACCTTGACCATCAAAACTAAATTGACATAGTACTAGCATATGCTGGATGAAACCCCCTCGCCCCAACTGTTTAAAGGTATTGCTATATTTACACCAGGGGAAGATCTAGTGTATAGCATTGACTTTAATAAGCAGAGTCACTGGCACCTGCATCTGTGTGCGAGTTTACAGGAAATACTGGGGTTACCAGAGCCACCTCATTTTTTAGTCCCCGGATATACTGCTACCATTGATCGGTGGATTGACCCTCAAACCAATCAGTTGCGCATGTCAGCAGAAATTCATTGGTTGGTGCAACATCATCAGGCATTGTTAAATGCCGTATTTGGCACTGACAACCTGATTTGGCAAGTAGCCCCTTGGGAGGAAGAGTCCTGTGACCCGGCGGTGCTAGAAACTTATCGCAATCAGTTTCCCCAACTTTGGGAAAACCACGACTTGATCCTGCGCATTGACCGCCCAGAGCCATTATCCTACTACGATACAGAAGAGGTTTTGCCAGAAAGGGTTACTAATCAAAACTCTGGGAGATGGTCACCTCAGCAGCATTTGAGAGCTATTGAAAAGCTGCCGGGTTTATCTAAGTCTGCCACTGATAGTACAGACTCACTGACTGTCACCGATGTCACCAAACCTGATTCTTTATCCAGGATGTCCCTGCCTGATGTGTCTCACTCCCAGGCACAACCTACCCATAGCTATGTCCTGCGTTTGTTCGTTTGCGGACATAGTACAGAAACTGAGTATACTCTCAAGAGTCTATACCAGTTGTTAGAGAATCATTTAGGTCATCCCTATACCCTAAAAATTATTGATGTTTTCAAGCACCCAGAACTCGCAGAAAGTGATCAGATCTCAGCTACACCGACACTACTCAGAGTATGGCCCGAGCCTGTCCGGCGGATTGTCGGTGATTTGAACGATATTGATCAGGTATTGCAGAGATTAACCAGCAATATAGTTGACTCCTCAGCACTTAAGCAATAAGCTTTTAATCGGTAATTTTAATCGGTAATAGGTAATATAGCAGTTCTCAATTGGGTATTGAAAACTGCTATATGTTACTTTTGTTGTTACTTTTGTTTAGCAGCAGCTTTCTTTTTGGTCTTTTTAGTCTTTTTGCTAGCATTTGCCGCTTTTTTAGCCGCTTTGGCCGCAGCGATCGCTTTTAACCGAGCTTCTTCTTTTTCCTGGGCAATCTTTTCAAGATAGTAGTGGTAATCTCCCAGATAGGTACAGAATTCGCCATCCCGGATTTCCACTATTTTTTTGGCCACTTTCGAGATAAAATAGCGGTCGTGGGAAACAATAATTACTGTACCATCATAGGTACCGAGTGCTTCCTCCAACATTTCTTTGGCTGGGATATCCAGGTGATTAGTCGGCTCATCCAGAATTAGTAAATTAGCAGGACAAAGGAGCATTTTGGCTAAGGCCAGGCGGGCTTTTTCGCCTCCACTAAGGGACTCAACCTTTTTATATACCGTGTCCCCAGTAAACAGAAACCGTCCCAATAGGGTACGCACTTCCTGATTTTTCCAGTCTGGGACTTCATCATGGATGGTTTCCATGACCGTTTTGCTCAATTCTAGGGCTTCTGCTTGATTCTGCTCAAAGTAACCAGGAATCACATTGTGTTTGCCCAGTCCTACTATCCCTTCTGTTGGCTTTTCCATTCCCATGATCATCCGGAGTAAGGTGGATTTACCGCAACCATTGGGACCGATGAAGGCAATGCGATCGCCCCGTTCAATCAACAAGTCTGCTCCCAGAAATAAAATCTTGTCATCATAGTCATGGACTAAATCCTTGATTTTGACTACCTCAAAACCACTACGAGGGGCAGGAGGGAATTGGAATTTGAGAGTTTTGAGATTAGCAGTTGGGGCTTCTATCCGTTCAGTTTTTTCTAATTGTTTCTCTCGGCTTTTGGCTTGGGTAGACCGGGTTGCACTAGCACGGAAACGCTCAATAAAGGCTTGCTGCTTTTCTATTTCCTTTTGTTGACGCTCGTAGCTACTCAGTTGAGCTGCCTGCATCTCGGCTTTCTGCTGGAGATAAGCTGAGTAATTGCCTAGGTAGGTAGTCGAGACACCCCGTTCGGTTTCTACAATTTGGGTACAGAGGCGGTCAAGAAACTCCCGGTCGTGAGATACTATTACCATTGGGGTCTTCAGACCCTTGAGATACTTTTCTAACCATTCGATGGTTTCCAAGTCAAGATGGTTAGTCGGCTCGTCCATTAGTAGGACGTCTGGCTTCTGGAGCAGGATTTTGCCTAAACTCATGCGCATTTGCCAGCCACCACTGAAAGCACTCACTAAGCGATCGCTATCCTCTGGCTCAAATCCCATCTCCGGCAAGATCTTGTCAATTTTTGCTTGTAAGCCATAACCATCGAGGGCTTCAAATTGGCGCTGCAACCTATCTAGTTTTCTAATCAGCCCTTCCAATTCTGCTTCATCAGCCATTTCCATGGCGTTTTGGACTTGTAGCATTTCGGAGTGTACGTGGTTAGCTTCCTTAAATACCGTCCAGAATTCTGCTGAGACCGTGCGGGTTGGGTCTACTTCAAATTCTTGGGTGAGGTAAGCGATATGAAGACTGGCAGGACGGATAACAACGCCGCTGGTGGGTTCCATCTCTCCAGCAATAATTTTCAGTTGGGTAGATTTCCCGGCACCATTGACGCCAACTAAGCCAATGCGATCGCCTGGTTTAACTTCCCAGTTGACATCCTTTAGAACTTCGCCAGTGGGGTATACTTTACTAATTTGTTCGAGTCGCAGCATTAAGATGTCTCCAAGGAAAATTTTAGCTGGGGACTTTTATTCCTGATCCCAAGTTGCTGTCGGGTTGA
>NZ_JAAHHE010000281.1:0-8235 GCF_010692525.1 Moorena sp. SIO3B2 | reverse complement strand
GATATAGAGCATGATTTTAGTGCTTTAAAGAGAGCCAGAATGTATACTTCTATAGACACTTCTCTGGATGAAGTAATTCGTGAATATTGTGCTTCTTAGTGTCTCCTCCTTATTTAAAATAACTATAAATATAAATATCATCAATCTTCTGGGAAACATCTCCCCCAGTAATATAAACTTCCCCTTCTACCATTTCCCCAGGAGCTAGGGAATCAAAGTACAAACGTGTATCTACCTTTGCTGCTCCAATGCCAACCTGAGCTAATAGCTTTTTGAACATAAACCTAGTTTTTTAACTAACTTTGCTACTAGCTTAATCTATGATTCTGGAGTTTTAGGGAGTCGGGAATCGGGAGTCGGGAATCGGGAGTCGGGATAATAAAATTTAATGTACCTGATCAGTATAATCAACTATATAAATGAAACACTTAGGTCGTGGGATTGCCCTACGGCCACGCTACGCGATTGATCTACGGTCACGCTACGCGAACACAAATTGAGATTATTTGGGCTTGAGGCAGATTAATTGGGGTTGGGGACAAATACAGTCAATCCCTTGGGAATACATTCAACTTTGATAGGAGTTGTTCCAATGACTTCTCCATCCACAACCACCTTCTGAGGGGGATCTGTGGCGATTTTGATACTGCGGGTTCGGACATGATGAATATTTTCTTGGTTGGGTGTCAGGTGAACCAACGCGGCACCAAAGGCATTGACCATTGATGTGACCGCCTGAAGTTTTGTGTCTACTTTGGCCATGGTGACATCCAGTAACCCGTCGTCGTAAATAACTTCACCCATTCCTTGGGCTAACACTGAGGTAGGGGGAGCCGCATTAGCCACAGTGATAGCCCCTACTTCAACTCGATAGATCTGGTCTTCAATTTCCACAGCCGCATCAAATAGCTCTTGTTCATCCAGTTGTTGCCATCCCGCTACCAGATAGGCCAGTACCCCCCACTGATCCTTGAATTCTCGGCTAGCTTTATCGACCATTTCTGCTTCAAAACCAATTCCGGTTAATAAAATCATGGGGGTGTCGTTACAGCGAGCCGCATCAATCACTTTGGTATAGCCTTCGGAAATGATGCGGCAGGCGGCGCGAATGGGCATTACTGTGCCACCAATGCCCAACGCCTGACAAAAGGCATTAGCGGTTCCTCTGGGAATAATGGCGAGGGGAATGTTGGTATCAATCAGCTGACTGGCAACGGCGGATACGGTGCCGTCACCGCCAGAGGCAATGATGAGATCGGCGTGGACTGCGATCGCCCGTTTGGTCAATTCTTCCGCCGTAATTTCTAGAGTAGTTTGATGGATATGGAGATTGAAATGGCCACCCAGCATGTTTTCAATAATGGTCAATTCATGATCGGAGTCTCCTTGACCGGCCACTGGATTAAAAATAAGGTGAGCCACTTGGGTCCGCGCTAGGGCACTGATGACCAGTTCTCCTGTAGCTAAGTTGGTGGCGATCGCTACATCATGGACATCACAAATCCGTAAGAGAGCCTGAATATCAGGTTCATGGGATTTAGCATGGAGTGCATCGATGAAGAAAAACACAGCACAGACCTTTCCCTCCGCCACCGCTGCAAACAACTGGGCATCTCCACCGATAGGACCAGGGAGTAAGCAATCAACAGGTAAGCCAGTGGAGTTTTGAATTTGTTTCCCTGTGTTCCCTGTAGCAATTAAGGTGTAGCGAGAGAAAACGATGTGGTGGCGCTTGACAAATGCCACTATATCATTTTTCTTGTTGTCGTGGGCAATCAGGGCAATAGTTGCAGGCATACTACTGTACCGGAACTCAAAACCAAAATTCTCAAAGGCCAATGGGCAAATGACCCAGTATTTACGTCATTCTAAAGCGTTTATTCCAGTTGTGTAGTTAAGCTATGGATAACTCGATACTAAGTTGCGGTCAAAGGTACAACTTTCTCTTTCCCAAATCTCCCTATCTCCCTATCTCCCTATCCCAGCAATCTACTATAGCAGTCGCCAGGGTAATTAGGACATGACAAAAGTCTCAAACTACAGTTTGGCTTGAGTTTAACTTCTGACTTCTGACTTCTGACTTCTGACTTCTGCTATATCTTTGAATGCAACTTGGTATAAAAATATTAACATTCCTAGATAAAAATACAAGCCTAAACATAAAAATTTACAAAAAAACCATTGACATTTTAAATTAGTTTATGCTAGGGTTAGATGTGATCAGATTTTTTTTGATATTCTAGTTTTTTCATCTTCTAGTCTTTAGCTTTTCCTTGAGGGGAAGGTTTTTACTAACTTTTTCTTCCCCATTTTTTTGGCTTTTTTCTAGGTTTTAGGGAGCAGGGAGCTAAGGCCGTGGGCCACGCTTACTGGCAGAGCCAGACGCTGCGCGAACGCGAACGGAGCTTCGGAGCAGGGAAAAATATTTATATGATGTACCTGATTAGACTAGGAAAAACTATAGAAAAATAAATACTATTCCCCATCTCCCTATCTCCCGACACTTGCCCATCTTCCCAATTGATATAATACCAAATCCGCTTGGTCATTACCCCTTTATTAAAATCGACCAAATCTTTTTATGCCAGGAATCTAGGGCTATGGGGATAAGGGGGGTATGGGAACAGAATTGATATAAGTCCTAATCCTATTCCACCATCTGCACCAATTTCCCTAGAATAGGTTCGATGGGAGGGAGTAAATATTCGGCGAGATCGAGGGTTACTGTTTTTTCCTCCAATTTCAGAAATCGCCATAGAGTCCCAGTGGTTACGGCACCGTAAACCGTTGCGATTGGCCGTAGGCCACGCTCCGCGAACGCATTACCGTTACTATTATTCTCCTGTTGGTTAAACCGACCAGCTGCTACCATCGCGGCGATACATTGTCCTAACCCCCCTTTCAGGTCTTCTTTTTTAGCTTCTATAATAATGGCTACCGGGGCTTTAATAAATAACTGTTCCGGTGACAGACTAATAATAAAATCACAGGTGCCATTTAATCCTACTTCTGGGTCAACATTAAACTCTTCCCCAGAAAACAAGCTAATCTGGTATTGATGGAATTCTCTAACTGCCAGTAACACTGGACATATCAAGAGTTCTGATCGGGCTTTTTCAGTATTTAGTGCGATGGCCAGTTGGTAATTTTGGGTGATAAATTCCGCTAAATAAGGACTAGGAGAAATTACGCGTTCGCGTAGCGTGGCCGTAGGCCAATCGCTTTCAAAAATATTCCCTTGTTCGATTAAAGTTAAGTCAAAATCCTTGACTACTTTTTGAATAGTAAATTGACGGTAAGACATGATCTAGGGAAGGGAGTAGGGAATCGGGAGTAGGGAATCGGGAATCGGGAATCGGGGGTAAAATATTGTGTACTTGATTACTAGGAAAAACGGGCTTATTGGATTTTTTAACTATTTTTTTTAACTATTTGCTGAAATGCTATACTTTGAATGCGAACGCAAACAGAAGGCAAAGTGTGCTATTCAATAATAATACTACCGTAAGGTAACGCTTCTTTTAGTGACGTTTATGAACTCTCCCAATGACAACCATTCCAACAATCTCAGAACATATTGAAATCACTCCGGGGGTTTGTGGCGGGAAACCTCGGATTGCCGGACATCGGATTCGAGTTCAAGATATTGTCATCTGCCACGAAAGCATGGGAATGTCACCGGATGAAATTCTCTATCGCCATCCTAGCATTACCATGTCAGATGTCTATGCAGCACTGGCTTACTACCACGACCATAAAGAAGAAATCAGACAGGATATTGAGGCAGGAGTTGCCTTTGTACAAACGGTACAAGCTCAAACACCGTCTCTATTACAGCAAAAACCTCAGAATCGGTAATGACCAAAAAGCGATGCAGCGCGGTCTTGGGGGTCCCCCCCATGAGCGACTGCATCAAGACAGATCCGATTCCATTTGGATGAAAGTGTTAGCAATGCCATCTGCTGAAAGTTTGGGTTTGATTTCTGTGATTTCCCTTGGTCAATCGCTTCGCGACCATTCAAAATTATCAATTCAAAATTCAAAAACACCCCACGATTCAATTATTAGGTAAATTCAATTTTGTTATTCCTACTCCCGATTCACCACTCCCGACTCCCGATTCCCGATTCCCGATTCCCGATTCCCGATTCCCGATTCCCCACTCCCCACTCCCCACTCCCCACTCCCGACTCCCGATTCCCCACTCCCGACTCCCCACTCCCACTAGTCTTTTGCGGAATTGAATTATCTACTGGTGTATACCGTTAAAGAAACTAACATTGATTCACCAAAGGTTTCCATCGTGTCTACTCCAGTTGAACCATGCTCTCCCCAAACCCTCGCTGAGGCCAACCTGCAACCGAGGGGCAATGTTTATCCAAGTCCGATTACTTGGCGAGACCAGATTCTATACTTTCTGCTACCTGACCGATTCAGTGATGGGTTAGAACTAGAGCGGAAAAAATTTGACCCTAGTAACCCCAACCAATTTAAAGCCAAAAATAAAGGTGACTGGATGAGCAAGGGAAAAAGGTTTCAAGGGGGTACCCTCAAGGGAATCGAAAGTAAATTGGACTACTTGAAACAATTAGGTGTCACTACCCTTTGGATTGGTCCAGTTTGGCGACAACGGATTGAACTAGACACCTATCACGGCTACGGGATTCAAAATTTCCTAGATGTTGACCCCCGATTTGGCAGCCGTCAGGATTTACGGGATTTAGTGGATGCTGCCCATGAGCGGGAAATGTATGTGATCTTAGACATCATTTATAACCACAGCGGCAATAACTTTTTCTACCAAGACGAGAATGATAATCCTAAAGCTAGCCTTCCCTACCGTTTTGAACCACCTTATCCAGTTCATAGTTGGCGTTCTGGCACTGGTAAAGCGATTTCCGAAATCACTACAGAAATTGATGGGGTATGGCCTCAAGACTTTCAAAACATTGATTGGTACACTCGTGCTGGTCATATTAACGAATGGGGTGCAGACCCTTGGGAAGACAAACTGCATCCGGAGCTAGAATTTCGCCGAGGGGATTTCTTTGATTTAAAAGACATTAATCTCGCTAAACCGGAAGTCCTAGCAGGGATTATTAAAGTCTATCAATACTGGATTGCCCTAAGTGACTGCGATGGATTTCGCATTGATACGGTTAAGCATATTCCTTGGCGAGTTTCCCGTAGTTTTTGTGGTGCTATCCGGGAATATGCGGAATCGATTGGTAAGGAAAACATCCTACTGTTGGGAGAAGTAACGGATGGGGCTCATATGTCCCGCAACTACCTGGAAGTATTTGGTCGCAACTTGGATGCTGTGCTTGATATTGGGGAACCCACAAAGCGATTAGCACGGATGGTAAAAGGATTAACACCACCAAGGGAGTTTTTTAATCAATTTGAGGAGCATAATATCCTTGGTAGCCACCGGGAAACGGGACGGTATCATGTTTCGATCTTAGATGACCATGATATGGTCGGACGCGATCGCAAGCATCGGTTTGCTGCTAATAACTCTATTCCTAGTAAATACCAGCAAATAGCCCATGCGGTAGGGTTGCAACTGACCACGTTGGGTATACCCTGTATCTATTACGGTACTGAACAAGCCTTTGATGGCACGGAAAACCGCCATGACCCTAGTGTTGAACCAATCAATGAGTATGGCAACATTTCCAATAGCGATCGCTATATTCGTGAATCGATGTTTGGGGGTAGCTTTGGAGCATTTGAAACCAGTGGCTGTCACTTCTTTGACCCAGACCATCCCACCTATCTCAGAATTTCTGCGATCGCAAACCTCCGAAATCGACAAGACCTGATTGGAAAAACCCTACGTGGGGGTCGTCAATACCTCCGAGAAACCTCCTATCTCGGCAAACCTTTTGCTATTCCTGATGCTGGAGAATTAATTGCTTGGTCAAGGATTCTCTACAATCAAGAAATTCTGGTTGCTTTAAACACCCATGGCACTGAAAACCGGGGTGCATACGTCACCATTGATGCCTCACTACACCCCCACGGCTCAACCCTTACTCTGCTCTACAACAGTTACTGGAGTAACTCTCAATTACGCCATCCACCCCAGAATCAAACCGTAATCGTTCAACATGACCAGGGTAGGGCAACGGTCAGGATTGAATTACCGCCTAGTGGCATGATGATTTTGGCCTAGGGATTCTACCTGAAAATTATTAAGGATTATAACATTTTGCTGGTTTAAAGGGATGAGGGGTTGCACCCCACATTTATCTTGCTATACTGAGATCAAGTAGATGCACCCTGATGATCAAGAGAGTCACAAGCACGGCTCTCTATTTTTTTTGAGATGGCTGAAACATTCTAATGGTGATTGAAGTCAAGGGTTTCAAGGGTTTCAAGTCAAGTACTGGTTGCTGTATGAGTGGGTACGCTTCATCCCAAGCATTAAGCCTCAGCACACTATTAAGTTTTGTAACATTTTGCTCGCTTTAAGGGGTGAGGGGTTGCACCCCACATTTATCTTGCTATACTTAGATCAGTAGATGCACCCTGATGATCGAGAGAGTCACACCAACGGCTCTCTATTTTTTTTTGAGATGGCTTAACAGTTCTTTACGTGTTTGAAGTGAGAGGTTTGAAGGGAACTGGTGGTTGCTGCATGAATGGGATTCGGGCAAAGCCCGACGCTGCGCGAACGCTTGATCCCAATCATTAAGCCGATGCGCACTATTAAGTTTTGTAACATTTTGCTCGCTTTAAGGGGTGAGGGGTTGCACCCCACATTTATCTGGCTATACTTAGATCAGTAGATGCACCCTGATGATCGAGAGAGTCACACCAACGGCTCTCTTATTTTTTTTTTGAGATGGCTTAACAGTTCTAATGGTGCTTGAAGTCAAGGGTTTCAAGTCAACTGGTGGTTGCTGCATGAGTGCGTAGGCTTGATCCCAATCATTCAGACTCTCCTATCTATTAAGTTTTGTAACATTTTGCTTGACTATAGGGGTGAGGGGTTGCACCCATCACTTATCTTGCTATACTGAGATCAGTAGATGCACCCTGATGATCGAGAGAGTCACACCAACGGCTCTCTATTTTTTTTGAGATGGCTTAACAGTTCTAATGGTGCTTGAAGTCAAGGGTTTCAAGTCAACTGGTGGTTGCTACATCAATGGGATTCGGGCAAAGCCCGACGCTGCGCGAACGCTTTATTATCCCAATCATTAAGCCTCACCAAACTATTAAGTTTTTTAACATTTTGCTCCCGTTGAGGTATGAGGGGTTGCACCCCACATTAATCTTGCTATACTGAGATCAAGTAGATGCACCCTGATGATCGAGAGAGTCACACCAACGGCTCTCTTATTTTTTTTTGAGATGCCTTAACAGCTCTAATGGTGCTTGAAGTCAGGGGTTTCAAGGGAGCTGGTAGTTGCTGCATCAGTGCTTACGCTTCATCCCTTGCTGTGGGAGGGACAAAGTCACGAAAGTCCTAAGGAAACTTAAGTAATTACCGAAAAGTTCAGAAACAGTTAGTTAGGCCAAGTATGCTTGCTTACTTCGTCTATAGTCAGCGAACTTAATCTAGGGTTTTCGCCTATCATCTTCAAACCTATATCAAACTACCCTGAAATTATAATTAAAAAAACCTAAGCCTTCAGCTGTCAGCTGACGGCTGAAGGCTGACGGCTTAATGCTTATAACCAAAGACCAATTACTGAACACCAATTGTCATGGAAGATCAGCAAATCTATCAGTCTGTTGTCAATTATCTTAGGTCTGCTATCGGTCTGCTTGATTTGGAGCAAGACTCACCCTTGCGAAAGGATGTGATTGCCCTGTGCGACCATCTAGAAAATCCCACATTTCGGATTGCTGTCTTTGGTCCGTTTAATTATGGGAAATCTACCTTGCTCAATGCTTTGCTAGGAAAGCGCACTCTGCCCATTGGTCTAATTCCCACTACAGGGGCTGCAATTCATATCCGATATGGAGAAGAATTGCATACTCGAATTATCCTAACTGATGGCACAGAAATTAGTGAAAATAAGCTGTTGCGCATTTAAACTGTGATAACAGCATTGCCTTTGTTTTTTATTTTTCGTACCCATTTTATAATTAACCC
The DNA here is from genome assembly GCF_010692525.1 of Moorena sp. SIO3B2. Classification (NCBI taxonomy): domain Bacteria; kingdom Bacillati; phylum Cyanobacteriota; class Cyanophyceae; order Coleofasciculales; family Coleofasciculaceae; genus Moorena; species Moorena sp. SIO3B2. The sequence goes on along the minus strand of NZ_JAAHHE010000281.1, from coordinate 125 downwards.
TCCTTCATTTAAAAGATGATTTAACAAACATTCTAATTCTTCAATTGATTTGAAAACTCGATTGGCAATATATTCTTTTGCTGAATGCCAAACCAATTCAATTAAGTTATAATCAGGACTATACT
>NZ_JAAHHE010000280.1:0-8244 GCF_010692525.1 Moorena sp. SIO3B2 | reverse complement strand
CATCGCAACCGCCAATGTGTTGGTTATTGATAAAAATTTGGGGTACCGTTCGACCTCCGTTGGCTCGTTCCGCCATCTGGTTTCTGGCATTGTCGTCCCCATCGATTTTATACTCGGTGTAGTCAACCCCTTTCCACCATAGCAATAGCTTGGCTCGGATACAGAAGGGGCAGGCTTGCCAGGTGTAAATTTCTACATTGGCTTTCATCTGTTCTGGGTTGCGTCCTAGGATGGGATTGAGAAAATCCAGCATTTTTGGTTAATCCTATATTGTTGAATCCTAGTTAAAGATATAGCATGGTTAGGGGCTAGTTTAACTTAAGAAAAAGGAAAGAAATAGGATAATTTTTGGTGTTTATATGTCAGCTATCAGCTATCAGCTATTAGCTATCAGCTATCAGGCTCGAAACCTGTGCCATGATCCATGGACTACCCAAACTTTAACTACTCATTAATCTCGAACTATTAAATTTTATCGTTATAGGTTTATTTTAAGCTGACTGCTGTTCGCGTAGCGTGGCCTACGGCCAACGGCTGACTGCTGAATGCTTACTTTATTATAAATCAGTATTTGGTTTAATTATTTGTTTTAAAATACTAGTTATTAATGGTTGTAATAATGGTTACAAAAACCATATATAAATAATTAGGCGTTCCTTAATTTAGGTATAATTTGAGATAGTCTGGTTTTTATCAAGCCCCCGTTGGTTCCCAAACTTTGATACCGTTGGCGAATTTAACATTTAGAAATATCAGCCTGAAGACAGCAGTCTTTATAGCCCCCCAACCCCCAATTCTGGGGGAGCATGAACTTAAAGTTACCCATCTTCTACCCTTGTGTAAACAAATATTAATTTCGCCAACGGTATCAATTCAGGGGGACGCAAGAGAGTTTTGTTCCCCCCAAAATTGGGGGGCTAGGGGGGCAAAATCATACCCATAATCAGCAACGCCGATAATTTATAAAACCGGGATTTTCAAAGCTTTTTGATATCATCTCCAGATCATTACCCTTAATAAAAATCTCCCCATCTCCCCACACTTCCCACACTTCCCGCGCCCCCGCCCCACACTTTCCACTCTAGGGCCACCACCGACTTACATCCTTAATCGCTTCAACAATTGCAGCCAGAGCTTCCTTGCCTCCCAAAGAGATAATAGTTGGACTGAGATTAACCAAGTCTTCTAAGAAGTCCTGGCGATCGCTACAAGCCAAGGTGTGAAGAAACTCTTGCCAAAGGGAAACGTCATCCTGGAGGGAAAAGTTAGGATTTTTGATTAGTCCACTGAAGGCTCTGGATCGGTAAAACTCAGACTTAATTGCCTGTGCCGTTTCTAGGACTTGTAGGAGCAAGCTTTCCGGCAAATCTGATGCTAGCCCACTCAGAACTATGGCTCGGAAAAACTCATTGGTAAGTGCCTGTGCGGCTTCCAGAGCTTCTGGTAGGATTTCCGGCAACTGTGGTGCTAGTCCAATCAGGGCATCGGCTCGGTCTTTTTGATTGGTAATCGCCCTTGCTGCATCTAGGGCTTCTGGTAAGATTCTCGGCAACTGTGGTGCTAGTCCACTTAGGGCATAGGCTCGGTCTCTTTGATTGGTAATGGTTCGTACCGCATCTAGGGCTTCTGGTAGGATTCTCGGCAACTGTGGTGCTAGTCCAGTCAGAGCCTTGGCTCGGTTATACTCATCGGTAATGGCCTGTGCCACTTCTAGGGCTTCTCGGAGCAGCCTTTCCGGCAAATGTGGTGCTAGGCCAGTCAGAGCCTTGGCTCGGTTATACTCATCGGTAATGGCCTGTGCCACTTCTAGGGCTTCTTGGAGCAGCCTTTCCGGCAAATGTGGTGCTAGGCCAATCAAGGCATCGGCTCGTTCTGTGTTATCGGTAATCGCCCTTGCTGCATCTAGGGCTTCTGGTAAGATTTCCGGCAAATGTGGTGCTAGGCCAATCAAGGCATCGGCTCGTTCTGTGTTATCGGTAATCGCCCTTGCTGCATCTAGGGCTTCTGGTAAGATTTCCGGCAGATTTGGTGCTAGTCCAATCAGGGCCTTGGTTTGGTGATACTCATCGTTAATGGCCTGTGCCACTTCCAGGGCTTCTCGGAGCAGGGTTTCCGGCAAATGTGGTGCTAGTCCACTTAGGGCTCTGGCTCGGTCTGTGTTATTGGTAATCGCCCTTGCTGCATCTAGGGCTTCTGGTAAGATTTCCGGCAACTGTGATGGTAGTTCTCTGAATGCATAGGCTCGGTCATTCTCATCGGTAATTGCTAGTGCGGCTTCGAGGGCTTCTGGTAAAATTTCCGGCAAATATGGTGCTAGTTCTTTAAGGGCTCTAGCCCGGCTCGACTCATCGGTAATGGCCCGTGCGATTTTGAGGGCTTCTGAGAGTAGTGTTTCTGGTAACTTTGGGACTAGCTGTTTTAGTGCTTGTGCTCGATTATTAGGATGTTGTGTTTGTTTAACATAAGCCAAAGCCTGAACTGGAGTCCAAATCTTTTTCTCTACCAGGGCTGCCATCAACTCTCCTGGAATATTCCCTACCAAACTATTGAGGGAAGACACCATCAAGGCATAACGGCACTGCAAACTAATGGAACGAGTTGGTGAAGAGGAAAAAGCGTATTCTGCTAACTGCCAAGCCTTGGCCACATCCTTGACAAAGCCCCCTAGTTTATCCAGACGTTCACAGGTTTCATACCAACCATTGCGTCCAGCTTCTGTTTCCTCCTGTAGCAGTTGATGTACTTCCTCTACCCAACCGGCTTTTTCTAAATGCCAGGTCAGATAACTGTGACTATAGCCATCATCGGGTAGAGTGTGCCATAACCCGTTTTGGGTTTTTTGGCGATAGCGCTCTAGGAGTTGACCATGGGCTTGGGGCCAGGTTAATCCCAAACCCGGTAAGCTTCGCTCTTGCCCTGTAGCTGCTTGAGAAGTTAGCAACCGACGCGCCATGTCATGGACTAAGTCATGGAGCTGATAGGTGGGAGTCTCATTAATGGATTTACCAGAGAGCAGTAGAGCCTTAGATTTAAAATACTGTAAGGTTCTTCTAGCCTCTCTAGCACTGACATCCCACAAGGTTGTGCCTAAAGCCGGAGTAATCGAGACATCTTCTGGCAAGACACCAAACCAGGCAAATTGCTGAAATTTTCCTGGTGGTAGTCGCCGTAAACTGAGATTAAAGGATGCCACTAGGCTGTAGTGCTTGCGTCGCTTTTCATCAACCTCTTGGGCACCTGGTAAATCTAAGGTTTCCAACAGGGCAATTTCTTTTTGCAGGTCAGTGAGTAACTCCTGCCAGGAAATACCATCGGCTATTTGTGCTGCCGCTAACTCCAGGGCTAGGGGTAAGTAGCCCACTGTTGTGGCTAGGGCTTGGGCTTGTTTACGGTCTGACCCCTTGAGTTGAGAACCCCCATACTCTTCCAATAAGGCTAAGGCTTGTGAGGGATTCATCACATCTAAATCATAGCGAGTGACTCCCACAATTTGAGCTTCACGAGTCGTCACTAACACCCGGCACTTAGCACCACCAATCCGAAAGGGTTCCACATGGTCTGGGTTCCAAGCGTCATCTACGACTAGCAGCGTAGCCTTGTCAAACAGCAAGGTTTGTAAATGTCTAGAAGCAGCATTAGTATTAGTGGGTTTATAGTCATGGTCTCCCAGTGCTTGGATCCAACTGCTCAGGAAAGACAGCAAGTCTGGCTCCTGACCCAAGGTTGCCCACAGAATACCATCGGGAAAATGAGTCTGTATCTCTGGAGCATGGGCAATGGCAGCAGCCAAGGTAGATTTACCAATCCCCCCTAAACCATAAATGGCACTAACTACGAGAGTTCCGGTCTTGGCTGTCTGCTCTGACAGTAAGGATTGTTTGAGGGATTGGCTTACCTCTGGGCGTTGGACAAAGTAAGGTGGTAGGGGTGGCGCTTGGAAAGGAACCCCTGGCTTAGGGCGAAGGGTTTGGAAGCTTTTGGGAGTAGTAGCAGTTGCTAGTTTTTGCTGTTTGGATTTCTCTGGTCGTTGATTTTCCCACTGTTGATTAAATAGTTCTAGGTTTGTGGCTAGGTCTGGGGCGTAGAGTGTCAGGGTGAAATTCCTCTTTTGATTTCCTTTTTTCTGGAAACGGTTGTCTTCTAAAATTCCTAAGAAGTCTTCCATCCGATGCAAGCCTTCTACCACTTGAGCCTTGCTGAGACTACCTGGATAGTTATCCTTCTCTGTCAGTTCGATTAAATATTTGGTCTGAGTGTTGATTACCAGTCTTGGATGAGTTGAGGTTTTCCCGATCCAAGAGAATTGAATGTTTGGATTCCCCTGATTACGGATGTCTTGGGCAAAGGAGACTAATGCTTCAAATAGACGCAGTGCTCTGTTTTTAACTTGAGGACCGTAAGTAAATCTTGGCATTCTATTGAGGCATAAGCTAGACTACTTGAGGGTATGTAATTAAGGTACCCTTAACTAGTCTAGCTTTGATAAACGGTGTTTGTAGGTTCGCTCAACTCATTAAATATTTCTTGGGCAAAGGAGACTAATGCTTCAGAATATAGGTATTGCCGTGTTTTTAACTTGAGTAGCATAATTACCTATTGCAATTCTGTTTAGGTATAGTATGTTAGAGTTAAAGGTAGGTGCCACAAGAGATTTGCCCTTAACTAGTCTAGCTTTGGTAGACGGTGTTTTTAGGTTCTCTCAACAAGCTATTGATTGTGGACACCAACCTCAAGTACACGTTATTTCATAACCCTTGATTATACAATGGAAGATATTTCAAAGCAACCAGCTGAAAAGCAAATCCTTGAGACTATACCATTAGTCGAACAACCACAGCCTCTGTCCGTAAAGCCTGCCCCTTGTCCCAACTATGGACACAGTCCGGAGGAATTCATTTTGCCAATAATAGTTTTAATTAGAGTTTCACCTACATTGATTAGAATGTTAATTACATGGATTAGAAGATTAATCACATTGATTAGGGCTTTAGTTGCACTAATTAAAACTTTAATTGCACTAATTGCACTAATTAGAGTACTGAATCGATTGATTACAGCGTTGAATCAATTAATTATACTCTTGACTGGATTGCTGAAGGTGGTGCTTCCCTGGTGGAGGAAATAAGAAATAGCGCGTGTGGGTGATCCCCCCTAACCCCCCTTAATAAGGGGGAAGCTTCATACTAACGAGGGAAAAGAGTTTCAGTAACGCACCACCATCAGTCACTCCCGATGCCCGATTCCCTAGGGTGATACGATCGCAACCGTTTCCATACACCCCTTCCGGGTGCATCTCTTAAAAGTTGTTTGACCCAGTGGTGCGTTACGGGGTGGGCTATCCAAAGCCTGGCTACGAGGGGTAAAATGATGCCCCCCTAACGCACCCTACGCAACTAAGATGATGCGATCGCATCCGTTTCCACACACCCAAACCCCAGAGTAAACAAGCATTTCAGTCCCTGTGCCCTATTCCCTATTCCCTGTTCCCTTCTGCGAGATACCACGCTCTGATAGACTTAAGAACTGTAAACAAATAATTAAGAAAATAAGCTCATCTAGCTTTTGGGAGAACGGGCGCTTTGGAAAATACACTAGGTTTAGAAATTATAGAAGTCGTAGAAAAAGCTGCGATCGCATCCGCCAAATGGATGGGTAAAGGGGAGAAAGACACTGCTGACGAAGTGGCTGTTGAAGCCATGCGGGAGCGGATGAACAAGATCTATATGCGGGGTCGCATTGTAATTGGAGAAGGAGAGCGGGATGATGCTCCCATGCTCTACATTGGTGAAGAAGTTGGTATTTGCACCCAAGAGGATGCTGCCACATTCTGTAACCCAGATGAACTGATCGAAATTGATATTGCGGTTGACCCCTGCGAAGGCACCAACCTAGTGGCCTATGGGCAAAACGGTTCCATGGCAGTGCTAGCTATTTCCGAGAAAGGTGGTCTATTTGCTGCTCCTGACTTTTACATGAAAAAGCTGGCAGCACCACCCCAAGCCAAGAATCATGTAGATATCAACAAGTCCGCAACGGAAAATCTTAAAATTCTCTCCGATTGTCTAGAGCGCTCCATGGAGGAATTGGTGGTAGTTGTGATGGACCGTTCCCGTCACGAGGGCTTGATCAAAGAAATCCGGGGAGCTGGTGCTCGGGTGCGACTGATTAGTGACGGTGACGTTTCCGCCGCCATCTCCTGTGCCTTTGCTGGTACCAATATCCATGCCTTGATGGGCATCGGTGCTGCACCAGAAGGGGTAATCTCAGCAGCAGCAATGCGTGCCTTAGGGGGACACTTCCAAGGTCAGCTAATCTACGATCCCGCCATCGTGAAAACTGGTCTGATTGGGGAGAGCAAAGAAAGCAACCTAGAACGGCTCGCAAGCATGGGAATTACCGACCCCGATAAGGTTTACAATGCTGAGGAACTAGCCTCTGGTGACACCGTACTGTTTGCTGCTTGTGGCATCACCCCAGGAACCCTGATGAATGGGGTTCGGTTCTTCCAAGGTGGAGCACGGACTCAAAGCCTAGTTATTTCCAGTCAGTCCAAGACCGCTCGGTTTGTGGACACCGTTCATATGTTTGAACAGCCCAAGTATATCCAATTAAGCTAACTTTTAGGAAAAGGGTTGTAACCCTGTAGGTAAGCTATCAGCTGTCAGCCGTCAGCGAACAGCCGTCAGCTGAATGCTTACCCCTGTTGCGGTTAGGGCGTCTCTTCTTGCCTCGGAGATCCCCCGTGGGTCCCCCTTAAAAAAGGGGGACTTTGAGTATGGCTCCCCCCTTTTTTAAGGGGGGCTGGGGGGGATCATAATCTTGCGGAAAACTTTGAAAACACGCCCTAACCGCAACAGTAGTTAAAGCTTGAAGGAAGGTTAAAAACCTAGTTTAACCCTTCCTTCAAGTTCGTTTTAGTAAGGATTTGTAGGAAACATTCTACTTAAGCATTCAGCCGTCAGCTAATGCGCTACGCGCACGCTACTTGAGTTGCCGTCAGCCTTTGGCCACAAGCCTTTAGGTGAATGCTGAATGCTGAATGCTGAATGCTGAATGCTGAATGCTTACCCCCCTACTCCCTAATCCCTAAAATCAAATACAAAAGTTCCTCACCTTTTTAAGAATTGCTATAACTAATACTGCCATTAAACGTTCTGATAAAAAACATGAACATTGCCGTAGTAGGTCTGAGCCACAAGACAGCACCGGTTGAAGTCAGAGAAAAACTGAGCATTCCAGAAGCCCAGTTAGAAACTGTGATGCCCCACTTATGTAGCTATCCTCATATACAAGAGGTAGCGATACTGAGTACTTGTAATCGGTTAGAAGTTTATATAGTCACCACAGAAACTGATGCCGGAATTCGAGAATTGTGCCAGTTTCTAACAGAAAAAGCTGGTATTCCTCTAGCCAAGTTGCGCCCTCACCTATTTATTCTGTTGTATCAAGATGCAGTCATGCACTTAATGCGAGTTGCTGGCGGTCTAGATAGCCTAGTGTTAGGAGAAGGGCAAATTCTAGCTCAGGTCAAAACCACCCACAAACTTGGTCAGCAACACAAGGGAATTGGACGTCTACTTAATAAACTGTTTAAACAAGCAATTACTGCCGGTAAGCGAGTTCGCACTGAAACCAGTATTGGCACTGGGGCAGTATCCATTAGCTCAGCAGCGGTAGAGTTAGCTCAGCAGAAGGTAGAGACCCTTTATGGCACCTCTTTGACCCCCTATAAAATAGCAATTATCGGTGCTGGTAAGATGTCTCGCTTACTGGTGAAACATCTGCTGGCCAAAGGTGCCGTAGATATCTCAATTCTGAATCGTTCCACCAAACGGGCTGAAGAGTTAGCGAAAGCGTTTCCCAAAGCGGATCTAAAACTCCATTCCTTGTCAGATATGATGAGAGTGGTTGCCCAGTCAGATATCGTATTTACTAGCACTGGTGCCACGGAACCACTCCTGACTCGCTCGAATTTAGAAGGAGTGTTGCAGACAAACCATTCCTTAATGCTAATTGATATTTCTGTGCCTCGTAATGTGGCAGCTGATGTTGATGAGTTAGAGACTGTCCACTCATTCAATGTGGATGACTTAAAAGCAGTGGTAGCACAGAATCAAGAAAGCCGTCGTAAGATGGCGATGGAAGCACAAGAACTCTTGGAAGAAGATGTGGCAGCCTTTGACATCTGGTGGCGTTCCCTCGAAACCGTTTCTACCATTAGTAGCTTGCGCAGCAAGGTCGAAA
>NZ_JAAHHE010000028.1:11988-61795 GCF_010692525.1 Moorena sp. SIO3B2 | reverse complement strand
CACAATATGCATTGATAGCAGTTATCCATTGAAAACTGCTATCAACCACAACTAGGATTACATTAAAAATCTGAAGGGGGCTTGGGGAGAACTGGTTGAGGAAATTTTGCTTTTGCGATCGCATAACGTAAGCATTCAGCGAATGCGCTACAGATGGTGCTACTTGAGGTGCCTATGCCCTACGCGCACGCTACGCGAACAGCGAATGCGCTACAGATGGTGCTACTTGAGGTGCCATCAGCCATCAGCTAGCAGGCGCTTTAACTGCACGGGCTCGGATCAGTAAAACGAGCAGGGATTTTCAACCAGCCGTACCAGCACCCCCCAGCTTGTTTACTACCGACCGTTGATTAGCATTAGGCATTAGGCATGATAGCTGACAGCTGACGGCTGAATGCTTGCTGCGTCACCTTTGTCGCCCACAGTAGCTCAATCTGCTAGATTAACTTCCCACAAACCATACCAATTTCTGACTGCCAACCATACTGTAGAGAGCAATCCCGCCAGGCTCAAAGTCAAACCACTTTGACACTCCCCGCTAATCGCGAGACGGGGATTCTTGGTTCAACGAGGCAACTTGCTTTGACAGGTTTTCACCAGCAAAAGTAGAGGTTCCCTCTCCCCAAGCGTTTGGATCATTTAAGATCAGAGTTCCGGTGTGCCCCACCGTACTCAAGGCTCTTTCCAAAATATTGATTGCAGCATTATGGTCTCTATCTAGAGAACAACCACACTGACAGACATGGGTTCTAGTTGATAGAGACTTTTTGACTACTTCACCACAATTAGAACACTCAGCAGAAGTATACGCTGGATTAACTGCAACAGTTACTTTGCCAAACTTAGTCCCAAAATGTTCCATCCATTTCCGGAATTGATACCAACCTGCATCATTAATAGATTTGGCAAGATAGTGGTTCTTTACCAAGTTTTTAACCCTTAAATCGACCTAGGCGACCAGGTCGTTTGACCGGACTACGCAACGTGCCGGAGACGAAACCTTAGAAGAGTGCAGCCTTACAACAAAACCTGCCACCTTTGATGCATAGCCTACCAACTATAAAGGCTGCACTCTTCTTGCGGTAACTTCTAACCAGTCTCTTGGCATGTTCTTCACGCTGCCTACTTATTTTAAGGTGTGCCTTACCTAGTCTGTTAATTGCTTTCTTTCGGTTAGCAGAGCCTTTCTTTTTCCGGGAAACCCGACGTTGATAGAATTTTAGACGCTTTTCTCCTTTTCTATAAAATCGAGGATTGGGTACAGTATTGCCATTGGAGTCAGTGTAAAAATCCTTTAGTCCAACGTCCAGGCCAATAGTGGTTCCTGTTGCTGGAACAGACTCATTAATATCGATCTGAATGCAAAACTGAACATAGTACCCATCTGCTCGACGGACTATCCTGACTCTCTTGATCAGCTTTTTGTCAAAGCGCCATAAGTCCCACGTACCCTTGAGCTTGAGTTTTCCTATTCCTTTTTTGTCACTAAAAATTATTGATTTTTTGTCTGGGCATAACTTCCATCCAGTAGTCTTGTATTCCACTGAGTGACAATGTTTTTTGAATCTAGGAAATCCTTTCTTACCAGGAATTTTATTTTTGCAGTTGTCATAGAAACGGGCAATTGATGACCATGCTCGTTCAGCACTGGCTTGACGAGCCATAGAGTTCAATTCATTGGCAAACGGTAATTCTTTAGCTAAGACGGCACAAAGAGCACTTAAATCAGTTTTCTTGACTCCTTTATTGTCCATCCAATAACGGATGCATTTATTTCGAATAAATTTAGCGGTTTTTATAGCTTCATCTATCGCATCATATTGTTTTTGCTTCCCGTATGCCTTGAACTCTATCACTATCATCACGTATCGACCTTTTCTGCTTACTTTATTCTACACCACACTGCAATATTCATTCCGGTATCTCCTAGACTGATTATAGTAAATGAGTAGTTTAAATCAGCTTAAACCCTTAAATAGCAAGGGATTCAATAAACTAAAAATACATTGTCTTGATGCAATAACGAGTGGTTTTGGGTCTGTGTGCGGAACACCGCGACGCACCTTGTACGCCCCGTGGAACGGCAGTCGCTCATGGGGGTTTCCCCCAAGACCGTGCTGCATCACTACCAAAAATCCCTATATACGACGCTTGCCTCTTGCCTCTTGCCTCTTGCCTCTTGCCTTTCCCTAGCTGACGGCTAACTGTTGATACCTAACGCCTTATATTCACTTCTATCATTTATCGACTTGTATAGAGAATCAAGCATTTTATTTACCTCTGGAGGTTGGGATGTAAAACGGATATAAAACCCTTTATTTTCTGGTTCAATTGACGTCACTTTAGCATAGATATCATCACTATATTCTGCTTGGTATTGATTTAATATATTCAGGCTTATATTACTTAGCTCTACCGGGAAATTCTCTCTTATTATCTCATAGGAACGCACTTTCGCTCCCTTAGCTTAAAGCTGAACTAAACTTCCAAGAAAAAGATTTTTACCGATATGCTTTTCTTCCAAAATTTTGTAGGTGAGTGGTATGGCTTTAGGAAGGAAAAAAAATTCTTCATCTTCTTTAGGTAGAAAGAGATTGTAGTCATCACCAATACCCACAACTTGATAGATAGTAATTGGCTGTTTAACCCCTTTTGGTTGTACCTGTTTGTGCCCGTGAGTAATCACGATTGACTTAACCTGTTCAAAGGTAGATTGTGAAATAAGAATTTGACCACCTATGGTATAGGATTCAATGCGATAGGTTAAGTTGACTTGGCTACCAACTACACTGTAATCGGTGCGTTTTTCCGAGCCAATATTGCCCACCACAACATCACCTGTGTTGATACCAATACCCATTTCTAGAGGTGGATAGCCCCACTCATTCATCGTTTCGTTGACAGGAACCATTGCCAATTGCATCGCCACAGCACAAGCCACTGCCCGTTTTGTATCGTCTTCTCTCGCCGTAGGAGCACCAAACAAAACCAAAATTCCATCACCCATGAACTTATCAATGGTTCCTTGGTATTTAGTAATCACCTCTGACATATGTTTCAGATAGAGATTGAGAATTTTAACCACTTCTTCCGGAAGCAATCGTTCTGATAGCGCTGTAAATCCTCTTAAATCAGAGGTTAGTATGGTGAGAGTTTTGCGCTGGCCTCCCAGTTTCAATTCTTCGGGTTTTTCCAGTAACTTATCTACCACTTCCTTACTCAGGTAACGCCAAAAAATCTGACTAATGATTTGATTCCTTTTTTCTAAATCTTGGTTAGCTTCAGCCAAATCAGCCGTGCGTTCCCTAACCCGCCTTGTTAATTCCTTTGCTGTTTGACGCAATCTACCGATAACCAGAATTAGCCCTGAGAGTGCCAACACAGATAGTCCTCCTAAGGTGATAAATGTACTCCTCAGACCCATTTGTGTGTGTACCACAAATTTGTCTAGAGGCTGAATTATTTCCAAAACACCTCTGACATCTCCTACTTTCCAATCCATTCTGGGACTATCCGGATGGCTGTTATGACAAGCAATGCAGCTAGGCTGCATAATGATGGCTTCTGCATATCGAAATGAAGAACGACCTTGGATCTGCTCTTGGCGAAAAAATGACTGAGTGGGATATTTTCTCAAGAATCTGAGTGCATCCCATTCAAAATCATCTTTCGGACCCCCTTCACCTTGTCGATTGGGAAAGGGATAGTCACTGTAAAGCCTGATTAAAGCTCCCGTATCATTGGCACTGATGTGCGAACCCAGTTCTATCACATAGGTAGCTGGATTAGGAATTCCCCCTTTTTTGGTAGTGTAGTTATGGGTAACGGTAATTCCATCAACAGTTTTAGCACGACTAACGACCTCAGTACTGTAGAGGTTACGTGCCTCATTAATAAGTTGAGCGGATAAGGCTGAATACTCTAGTGCGTGGGATTCAATTAGATCCATTGACAGACGAGACATACTTGAGAAGGCAATTCCCACTCCCAGGCAAAACATGATCGTTAGAACCAGGATTATTCTCTGAAAAATTTGGTTTAGTAACCAGTTCCAGAATTTAAAAATTAGGTGTCGCATCCCATAGAAACCCTAACCGAAAAGCGTTTTATTCAAAATCCCTTTCACCCCTGGTTGAGAAGACAATCTCAGAGGTGATAGTTATAGAGTTCTCTGAAATGCTGCCAAAACCTAAATTTCGCTTCCAGAAGGACTAATACCGTAAGCATTCAGCCGTGAGCTTTTAGCTCACGCTACGCGAACAGCTAGCTGTCAGGCGTCAGCTTTGTGGCACAGGCCACAAGCGCTGTAACATAACTCAAATTAAATGAATGCTTAAGTCTTTTATTTAAAAGACTTAACTCACATTAAAAGAATGCTTACCTCTTTTATTCAAAGGTGCGCTTTCCGCATCTAATTATTAAATGCCCCACGGGTCGCACCTAAAAGCACCGATTGCGCTACTTGAGGTGCTGCGCGAACAGTAGCACCATCTGTAGCGCATTAGCTGATAGCTGATAGCTGATAGCTGATAGCTGATAGCTGATAGCTGATAGCTGATAGCTTACCTAATACCTAATAGTTAATCGAGCCAATTTGAAAAATCCTGGGAAAATTGCTCAAGAGACAACAACTGAATTCTCGGGTCATGACCAGCAGATTCTTGCTCAGCTTTGGTGTTGTAGCCCCAATCAGCTAGATACAGTTTCACCGGTTTGAGGTCTGGCTGCTGTTGCACAGATTGAAGGGTCTTGAGCCGATCTTCCACAAACCATAGTGTTACGGCTTCCCCTGGAAAAGTTTCAATTAATTGTCGTAGGGTTTGATGTTTGGGTCGTTTGGACTCCTTGCCAATAATCCTCTCTTGTGGTAAGTTAATACCTTGTTGCTGCAATAGCTGCTTGATGAAGCGTCCTTCTTTAGTAGAAACAATATATAGCTGTGTGGTATTTGTAGAAAGTATTTGATCCAACCGCTCAATCACACCAGGATAAAATTGGTGTAGACTCAACCAAGCATCTAAATCGGTGGTAATCCATTTATCCCGAATAGTGTCTAACTGCTTAGCTATATCGGTTCTGTCTAAGGTCTCGGAATTAACGATAGACTGGGCAACTGCTGACCAATCCTGCAAAATCTTCTCTTCTGAAATACCGAGAATCAGCGCGTGAATCAATATTGGCATTTCCCAGCCGGTTTCGATCACAGGTCGTAAGCGGTAGAAGCTAGCTGCTAAATTCTCGGGTGGTGTTTGACTAGCGGGTTTCCAAATTTGACAGTATGTACGCCACGCGGTCTGAAAATACTCTAATAGTCCGTTACACAGAACACCGTCAAAGTCGAGAGCCAGAATTGTGGGTACCATTTCACTTAATTAATACTTATGAATACTACAAATTACTATACTCAAGATTAAGGGAAAAAAGTCAAAGATTTTACCTTTACATTTTCCCCTTAATCTTTACCATTATGCAATATAGCAATCCGATCTGATTCGTGAAAGAAATGGGCTGCTTTAAGGCAGAAGGCAGAAGGCAGCTATGCTGAAGGGACCGGAGTTGGAACTAGTTTTTAAGAAGTCCAGTGATTTTACAAATGATTTAGGATTGCTATAATAGATAGCAAGGTTTTAGTGAATTGGTATAATTTTATAGCACCCTATCAAGTGATATAGCAATCCGATCTGATTCGTGAAATAAATGGGCTGCTTTAAGGCAGAAGGCAGAAGGCAGCTATGCAGAAGGGACAGGAGTTGGAGCTAGTTTTTAAGAAGTCCAGTGATTTTAGAAATGATTTAGGATTGCTATAGTCTCTATGCAACTCCAGCAAATTTAAGAAGATCGACAATACCAAATATGCCTGGATGTGAAGCCAGTGTTGGTCTCCAATCCTGGTCTTGATTTAGATATAGCAATTATCATAGCTATGAGGTACACAATTTCGGGATTTTAGGGAACAGCAGATCACCGGAACAGCGGATCTGGGAAGAAAAAAGAGGGAATAGGGAATAGGGAATAGGGAATAGGGAATAGGGATGCGCTGCATCAAGAGGTGCGACCCGTGGCGAATTTAATAATTAGATGCGGAAAGCGCACCTAACAGGGAATCAGCTTCCAAGAAGACTGTACCTCATAACTGTGAGAAACGCTATAAGACATACGGTTTAATCCGTAGTGCTCTCGAAACTGCTTGTCCTGATGCTAGACTAAAGGTCAGATGCCGCAACAGGTTTCGCTGAGCTCGATAAGAGGGGGAAGGAAAAAGCCTGCCAAACCTACCATCGTAGAATCTGGATCTTGGGGAACATCTCTTAGATAGAGTCGGCCATGTCTGGTCATTGCGTTTCTTGTGTGTTGTTTACTCGTATTTTGAGTATGGAAAACGCCACCAGCTTTGGACAGTACCCGTGTGGGTACCTTTTTTGAAAAGGCAAACGTCATGTATGCAAAAGTCCCTCTTTGGTCAGAGTTTCAGAATTTGATCTTGGTGAGGGACTGCTGGCTTGGGAAATATGCGTTCCCGTAGCGTGGCCTACGGCCAATCGCATTACTGACTAAATTACTCAATTACTATAGCGCTATATATAAGTGAGGAGCTCTCAAGGTATATAGCGTTTTCATTTCACCTGAAAATGCTATACTTGTTAATCCAAACCACTATTCCTCCTCAAGGAACCATAAAAACTAATAGGAGTCACCACCTAATCCAGGGTTTTTGAGATCAAGTTTTTCGATCAGCCCTTGTCCTGTGCCCATCGGGTGCATCTCATATTTGTAAAAAAGAAGGGAAGTGTGGGAAGTGTGGGGCCCGGGCGCGGGAAGTGTGGGAATTTTCGCGCGAATTTTTGCCTAATTGTAAAAGCGATGCAGCGAGGTAGCGCGGTCTTGGGGGAAACCCCCGGAGATGAAACCTGATTACGTTGAGCCAATGAGCGTCGGCAGGTTATGGGTATTTGGTTTAAGTTATGTGAATAAGGCTCAACTGTCTTACGGTAACTTCAAACCACTCGCTATTGCATCAAGACAGTGAGATGCACCCTGGCCATCACAATAAGGATAAAGGTAAAGGGAAATTTTTCGGGTTCATCCCAGGTTACTGTCACTCTAAATCTTGACTCTTGGTCAGAGCAATAACTGAAAAAACTCGCTTCCTCGTAAGTTATTCCCGCCTCACTGGTGTGGGGATATAAGTCAAGATAAATTGGCCATAAATTCAATTAGTCGTTAACTAAAGTATAACTTAAAAAAACTAATTGCAAACTATGGATTTTTTTAAAATTTAAGCGTTATAACATTGCATAACTGACTAAATACTACCAATCCATGTTCTTTTTAGAGAATCAACTACGACAGCTACAGCTACATAAATTTAGCGTTTATATCACCAGACCTATTACCTTGGGATACCAATGGTAATAAGTTATTATCCCACGGGATAAATTCTCAAGAGCAAACCCTAAGAGGATTTGTTCGTTGTAGACTACAACGAATTTTAGCGAATCCATTTTTCATCAATTACCATAAAGAAAATAAGAGCTATAATAAACTTAGAGGTACAAAATGAATACTTGGGTAAAGTCAGAAGCTGCGTACCTAGAAAATCATCGCCCTTGGTACGAGGGACCTCATGGAACTTGCAATCTCCTCAAACCCACTCTCATCCACATGGGAGACGATAAGCCACTTCATTTGATGTTCCCTGTCCATTGGACTGAAGCTATAGATGCCTTACCTCAAGCTAAAACAATGGCACGGCAACTCAATGGGTTCTTAGTACTACTGCTTTATGGACAGGCATCTGACCAAGAAATTCAATCCTTGGTACTAGAATTAGCAGAATCCCAAGTTCTCCCCCTATGGCTAGGTTGGCAAAATAGGAAAAGGTTCGACCGCATTGTAGCAATGCTTTCCAATCATTCTGAGCTTAATTGATGTCAGTGCATATGATGTCAGTGCATAGTCAGGGTGCATTCAAGCAATTCAGCATTGATCTTGACAGTGCTTGCATACTTTGTGACGATAATTCTTTAAGAATCAGACCTTGAATTATTGAAGCAATAGAATTATTGAAGCAATCCACATCAACATTATGAACAGACTAGAAACACTCCAGCTGAGGTGATTAGGGCTTTTATTAAAACATTACGTCGTAAGATTCCGGTTTGACTAGTAAGAAAAGATAATGACTAACCCTTGATATGACTTAACTATCAATATCTAGGAATTAGCCATTACCAAGTTTTTTTGGTAGCTATCTGATCACGACTACTCGAGTGAAGTTTTGGGTGACCGTCTTTCCATAGCCTTTTTTACAGTGACCATCTGAGACATCAGATGCTGAATTTTAGTGTAGAGTTGGTCAAACTCATCACGATTAAGGGAAGTTGGGTTAATCTGTGGCT
This sequence comes from Moorena sp. SIO3B2, assembly GCF_010692525.1. NCBI lineage: Bacteria > Bacillati > Cyanobacteriota > Cyanophyceae > Coleofasciculales > Coleofasciculaceae > Moorena > Moorena sp. SIO3B2. Next base: position 53,396 of record NZ_JAAHHE010000028.1, on the reverse strand, counting down.
CCTGAGCAGCATTGGGTGGAGCATAGGCTAGAAATGATTGAACCGATGGAAACCTAGCCGTAGCTGCTCGCACGTCCAAGTCGGGTTTAGTGGGGGGTTTAGTGGATGGTTCATGGTCCACTGCTTGAGTGTTAATGATTACTGGTTCAGTTACCGACCCAGTTTCGGGAATCGGATGGTAGGTTTTGGGCAAGGGTTCAGAACTGACTTGCTCAAGATTGGTAATTGGCTGGTAGTTGTCGTTCAAAGATACTGAAGTGTCTTTATCTGAGGTAAACTCCCTGAGTCCAGAAGCATCTAACCTAGAGTCTGAGAGCTGAAGTGTCTCTAACAATTCCTCCTTTTTCTTGAGATTTTCCTCAAGACCGGATAACTGTGCCTCTATATCAGACCGGTTGCGGTCAGCGGAGCGCCATCCAGTGATCGCCACCGTAGCAGTTCCTAGAGTCACACTTAGTAGCGCTGCTAAGCCCAAGTAAGGTGGAGCTACGTCCATTAGTTTACCATCAAACACTGGCTCCTCTTGCACTTGGATATTCAAAGGTTCAGAGCCAAACCAAGCCAGTGGTATGGTTAGGACTGCAAACAGTGCAGCTGAAAATACGATCGGTTTCAGGACAAATTGTTTAATCGGAGATGTCATAATCAGTAGTTTCCTTGGATAGTTGCCGCATAAGCCATTTAACCTGAGCCGTGCAAAACTCTGCCAAGTTTTGATCAAATTGTCAAGAGTTTAGTCTTTGGCTCACTACTTATCAGTGGTCAGCGGCAGAAGTTTTTTGTAGCTACACCCCTTAATACTTTCGCTTTTCTTTAAGTTAATCCGTAGTGAGCCCATGTTTCATAAAACTTTCATGAAACGGTTCACTAACTTGATGAATTTTATATGAATAACTAGTAAAGCTATATAAACCCGGTCTAGATTGAAACTTGCAGTTCCTAGTGATCACCTGAAAGCTTTACAATTCAGGGGCTATGTAGCTCACAATACTCCCTGAAAAAGGGACGGTTTTCAACGTGGATGTGGGGGAAACTAAAAAGGGTTATGGAGCTAAAACCCATGTTCAATAAGTATTTGACTGTATGCCCCCCCAAAAGTTGTTGAGTTTTTTTAATACCTGCCCTGACTTAGTCTTTGGAATCTGTCAAAATACTTTGTGAAGGTTGTGTAACCCCCACCAGAAATTCCTATAGGTGCGCTTTCCAATGGGCGAGTAAATCGCCCTTGGGTCGCACCTGCTGATTTCGACTCTAGGCTTTACCCATCAAGCATTACAGGATTTTTAATCAGGGGCATTTTCTGGTTTCGGTTTTGACGAGATACACTGACATTAGGGCTAGTTTTGGGTATTGATATTAAGGGATTGTCTATCGTCACCTACCCATTGCCCTATATATAGTTGCTTAATTTAGTTTGTCGAGTTAGCCAGGGTGAAGGAAGCTCAATCTCAAGTTCTTAGGTGCGCTTGACCTTGGCGAATTAAATTTGCCACGGGTCGCACCTCTAGTTGTGACTAACTCTACCTCTTCTCTTGTAGAAACCGATGTCTAGATTTTTCCGGCACATATCCCGAGTTGCCCGCATCCTATCAACTATCCTGCTGACAATCATCAGCCATTTCGGGCAGCCTCGACGGCGCAAGCCTGGGCATAGTAGGCTTCCTAAGTACCAGCGAACCAAATTTACACTTCCTTGGCGAATCATTGGTCTTGGCTTAGCGTTAGTCTTTTTATCCCTGATGGAATTAACCTTGCCTTCTCACCATCCTGTTGATGCAGCCAATGCAGCAAGAACCATGCAGCTACCTCTTTCTACCCAAGGATCACAACTACTTGATTCCCTAGGTCGCCCGATATTACTCAGAGGGGTGAACTGGTTTGGGATTGAGACAGAGTTGCATGCTCCTCATGGGTTGTGGAAACGAGACTACAAGGATATGTTGGCGCAGATCAAAAGCTTGGGCTACAACATGATTCGGCTGCCGTTTTCTATCCAATCCCTAAGAGCCTCAGAGGTCAGTGGGATTGATTTCAACATCGGTAACAATCGGGAGCTTTACGGTAAATCGCCCTTGGAGGTCATGGATGCCATTATCAAGGAAGCCCAGCAGCAAGGCATATTAATTTTGTTGGACTGTCACCGACTCAATGACCAACGTATTCCTCCATTATGGTATGGGGATGGGTTTACGGAAACTGATTGGATAGAAACCTGGAAAATGCTGGCAACTCGTTACCGCAATCAGCCTAATGTCATTGGTGCAGACCTGAAAAATGAACCCCATGGTCGAGCCAGCTGGGGAACAAACGATCTAGCCACTGACTGGCGACTGGCAGCACAGAGGGCTGGTAATGCCATTCTTGCGGTCAACCCCAATTGGCTGATAGTTGTTGAAGGTGTGGAAAAGAATGTTCCACGTCAACGACTAGCAACCCATTGGCATGGGGGTAATCTGGAAGGGGTTAGGGAATATCCAGTACGTTTGTCTAATGCCAATAAGCTGGTCTATTCCCCCCATGAATACGGCCCTGGAGTTTTCAATCACCCTTGGTTTTCAGAACCGAGTTTCCCTAACAATTTGGAATACCGCTGGGAAATTGCTTGGAACTATATCGCTAGAGAAGGCATTGCGCCGATTTTGATCGGAGAATTCGGTGGTAAGGAGGTAGACCCTAACTCAAAAGAGGGACTCTGGAAGCGGCGGCTGGTAGATTACATTAATCGAAACAATCTAAGTTTTGCCTACTGGAGTTGGAATCCCAATAGTGGGGATACTGGCGGGATCCTGCAAGATGATTGGCAGAGTGTGGAGGGTCCTAAACAACAACTGCTTCAGGGACTGCTAATTGCCAACAATTTCGCCCCGAACGTGGGAGTTGCTCCGATTATCCCGTCAATTTCCATACGGCGACCAAGTTTCCCACCAGGCAGAACCAAACCAATGCCCACGCCATTGCCAAATTCCCAACCCAGCTCAATCGGGCAAATGCCTACACCAACACCAAGTGGGCAACCATCCAGGAGGGTTGCACCACTACCTCCACCCCTCTCTAATCCCACACCCAGGAGGGTTGCACCACTACCTCCATCCCTATCCAATCCCACACCCAGGAGCGTGGCACCACTACCCCCACCTAACCTGCGTAACAACCCTGGTGTAATCGCACCGTTACCGGCACCTAACCTGCGTACTAACCCTGGTGTAATCGCACCGTTACCGGCACCTAACCTGCGTACTAACCCTGGTGTAATCGCACCGTTACCGGCACCTTTACCTGCACCATCACCAACTGTCACACCAAGGCAAGTTACACCCCTTCCCCTACCGTCACCCCTTGCTAATCCAGGTTTAAAGGAGCCACTACCTTTACCATCCCCCAGTGCCAAACCCAGCGGCATGGCACCCTTACCTTCACCGCCACCGGATACCAACCAAGGTTTAAGGGAGCCAATGCCAACACCCGAACCTAGCCCTAATCTCCCTAACCCTAATCTCTCTACAAGGTCACAGACTCGAAACCGTGTCCCTTTAAAAGTGGTACCTAACCTGCATTCAGATTGGCAAGAAGGATTTTGCATCGGTATACAGGTTATCAATGAGGGCAGTACTAAGGTTGAAGACTGGGAATTAACATTCCAAATGAATCAAGCTGCAATTAACAATAGTTGGAATGGTAATTTCCAACCCCGTAACATGGAAAACTCTCAATCCTCTAAAGACTATGTGGTCACCCCGCTGGATTGGGGACGATTGATCGAACCTGGTCAAAGCCGTCATTTAGGATTCTGTGCCAACAAGCTGGGGTCTGACTACAAACCCAAGCAAATGTTGGCATCAGGGCATTGAACTTCCCCAACCGTCTTGGATGGGGATTCCCAGGCACAACCAAATAGATTGTTATCTCCTAGGGCGTAACTTTCCCCCGCACCGGGGGTAGCTGAGTAAGGTCAATTCCCAGTTTTTTAAGACCTTTATCTTTTATCTTAACACTATTTGAAAGGGAAAATTCATCCCCAAACTATTAGTCAAGGGGTATTCTTTTCCCTCTCAAACTCTCCCTTTTGATAAATAAAAGTTGAATGGGATTGGCCTACGGCCACCCTACGCGAACGCATCGCCCTGGCAGGATTTACCCAATCGCATTTCTGACATCTCCCCTGATTGAGATGCCATTGGCCTACGGCGACGCTACGCGAACGCCGAAGCACTGGGACTACTCCCACAATCACCCAGAGAGCTTTAGGGTTGTTGTTACCCCGTGAGGTTTAAACCGTCAACCTTGGCCAATAGGCCACGCGTGCGCGTTCAACCCGATTAAACCGTCAACCTTGGCCAATAGGCCACGCGTGCGCGTTCAACCCGATTAAACCTTCAACCTTGGCCAATAGGCCACGCGTGCGCGTTCAACCCGATTAAACCTTCAACCTGATTAAACCTTCAACCTGATTAAACCTTCAACTACAGTACTTTCAAAAGCTGTTTAATTTTGGTCTCCTGTTTCTGCTTTAATTGGTCTGGGAACTTCAACTCAATGGCAACTTGATCGGATAAATCTTCGACATCCACAATTTGAGCCAACAATCGCTGTGGTAACTGGTTAGTCGATTCCTGACTCAATAGCAAGCCAACGAAGGGTTGGTCTTGCTCCATTCTTCGTAAATCTTCTGGTGTGAGCAATGGACTAGTTTGCTCCGTGGTATCAGAATAGGCAGTGCTGCGTTCTAATTCAACCCGTAAACTCATCACTCCCATTTCAGTTGCCCTACCACTGTAAAACTTACCTTCCCAATAAAGCTGAACAGTAGCCCTAATCTGTTTACGCACCTTAGTACTAGTTTGGGTATTCAACTCTCGGAAGGCACGGAACACACCAGTGGCTAAGAAACCTAAGGAGCCCATGGGTCGGTCTAAGGTCGCACGCTTCTGGGAATACCACTCCCTGACATCGGAATAAATTACTAGGACTAAATCATCTAGCTGAGCTTGAGTGAGGTTGATCAAATTAATCGCAAGGTGAACTTGATGGTCACTAATCGGTGTCTTGCGGATAATTTCTCCAGCAACAAAGGCTCGTCTGCCGTAATCTCCCACAATTTCAAGGTCTACTTGATCAGGTAGGTTGGGCCAGCTATCTAAGGCAATTAAAACTCCGCTTTCTGAGATATTAACCGTTTCCCCTGGCCAACTCTGGTCAGTGGTGTGAATTGTCACCGGAAGGCGTCGTAGCAGGCGGTGTTTGGGGCGTTGTTGGGGTTGTTCAAAGGCAACCAACAAACCTGCTGTCAGCAGAATCAAGTTAAAGACGCACCACATGGCGTTAACCAAGACCGCTTCTGCATCTTCTGGACGGAGCAGCAGCCAAAAGGGAACAGCTAGTAAGGCAGCAATCACTATAGCTGTTACTACCAAAAGACCCTGTACTGACTGCCAATCAAAACTCCGCTGACTAACCGATACCCCCTTGTCAGTTACATTAAATGAACCGAGCTTGGGGTTAATCACCGCCATCAGAGTGACATACCCCGTCTGGAATGACATCACAAATTCAAACACCTCGTTCCAGAAGGAAAAGCGAACTTCTTTGTAGGTGATATAGTTAGCATTGAGGCTAATCAGTAGATGGGGCAGGGCATAAAATAAGGTTTCTAGCCCCAAACCCTGAATGGGATTGATGCCAAACAATAGGAATAGAGTGGGAGTGACAGCGTAAATCAGCCGGGGAAAGCCATAGAAGAAGTGGGAGGTGGCTGAAAAATAACAAATCCGCTGGCCTAAGGTGAGATGTTTTGCCTTCCAGTTCAACAAGGGGAATTCTAGCCGTAGAATCTGAGCCATTCCCCTTGCCCAACGCACTTGCTGACCCACATAGGAGGCAAAGGTTTCAGGGGCTAAGCCAGCAACCATAATCTGGTCATAGTACACTGACTCATAACCTAAGGAATGGAGTCGGAAGGCCGTGTGACAATCTTCTGTAACGGTTTCAACGGCAATTCCCCCAATCTCCAGCGCATGGTTTTTGCGAATTACCGCTGCTGAGCCACAGAAAAAGGAAGCATTCCAGAAGTCATTGCCCTTTTGCAGTACTTTATAAAAGAGTTCATTCATCACTGGAATCTCACCCTTAGTCTGGAGATTTCGCTCAAAGGGGTCGGGGTTAAAGAACCAGTGGGGCGTTTGCACAAAGGATACGTTTGGGTTGTAGAAAAACCCGACTGTGCGCATCAGCAATTTTCGCACTGGAATGTGATCGCAGTCCAGAATCAATACCAGATCGCCCTTGGTAGTATTAAACGCTGTGTTGATATTACCTGCCTTGGCATGATCATTGTTAGGTCTAGTCAGCAATTTACAGCCGATTTCTTCGCACATCTGCTTCAACTTTTTGCGACGCTCTGGATACTTTCTGCCATCATCTAAGACATAGACTTGTTTTTTATCCTCCGGATAGTCCATAGCCAGAGCGGCTACTGCTGTATTGCGGACAATTTCCACAGGCTCGTTGTAGGTTGGAATGTAGATATCAACCTTGAACCATTGGTCTTGAGGATAGTTAGCCAGATCAACGGTTTCTCGGTCTTTGATTTTGAGAGTTTGAAAATAAGCTAGCAATAGGGTTAGAATTGCATACAATTCCGCCCCCAACAACAGCACACAGAAAAACCCGTTGATCCAAGTATCAAAATTTAGGGTATAGGCAAAGCGATAGTATAGGTAGCGCATGGTGGTCACCAGGCTCAGCCATACTAAAAACAGATGAAAATACTCACTGACTGTTTTATCAGATTGTTTGGCTTCAGTGCGCACTACCACTTGACCAACCAATATTAGTGCGATCGCTACAATCCCCTGCTGCCTGACTGTTAGGGGTGTAGTAATCAGGGGTATGGATAGCAACACCAGCAGCAAAATCAGCCACGACAAGTGATTCGACCCTAGCCGTGCTAGGACTCGGTCAAAAAACCGAGGTAGGCGATCAACGAGTAATGTAATTACAGGGGATCGACGAGGGCGATTTTGCCTATTTCTCGATTGTTTGAATAAGGAAAAAGACATAGCAATTTATAGCATTTTGATTTGAGATGTGAAACTAATATTGATGTAAGTATTCAGCCGTCAGCTATCAGCTGATAGCTGACAGTGGAATTTTGATTTAATCCTATTTAATAGACAAACAATCCTAAAGACTAATTAAAACTAAAGAATAATCACTAATCACTAATTCCTAATGACTTTTTTGATCTGTCACACGCTTGAGGTACAACTGGCTAATGCCATAAAGTAGGAAGGTTACCCCCAGAATACCTAAAGCTAGGAACCACCAGTTTCGTTGGAGGAAGAACGATGCTTTACTGAGGGCGGAGGTTTTTTCAATGCGCTTCTTAGAACCGGCTAGTTCAAAGAACTCTAGCTTATAGGCATCGGGGTCATAACCAGCAGGGTCTTGTTGATAACTACTAACTAAAACCGTATCCTTCTGCAACTGGTAGAACCAAGAATCTTTAGTGAGAATCTGCCGCACGCGGTCTAAGCCATTTTCCGTTTGACCACTCAAAGCCAAAAGTACCCGCTGATTGTTATAGGGAGACATGATTTGTTTAATTACCCCTTCACTATCCGGTAGAGTCTGGACACTAGCTTCACCCCACTGACGTCCTAGAGCATTACTCAAACGCAAACCACTTGACTCAAATACCTCTGGAAAGGGAAATTCCTCCCTGGTGCCAATTCCAACTAGATTTCGCTTCCTCTTGATCTGATCAGGCAATTGTTCAATGGTGTAAACATCCATTTGTACTGAATCTGCCTTACTTAGACGTCCTAAACGCTCACTGATAGCCATGAGGGTGAGCAGATCGTTATCAGATGGCGTCTCTGACAACACGATCGCTGTATTAGACAAATCTTGAGGAGCTGCAAATGGGTAACCTACTTGCAACAGTTCTAGATTAGGTAGTTGAACTGAGGGCTCCCGATTAACTTTGAAGCTGGTCTCAGCATGAACCGTACCCGTTAGTTGTTGATCGGTGATTTTACCACACTCCTCTGGTTCCCTGGGGTTCAGCCGGAAAGCAACTTTGATTTTAGAGGTGGGTTTAATCAGATTGGCAGGAAGATCCACTTTCAGGGTTTCTCGCTGTGAGCCATCCCTCTTGGTCAAGCGTTTACCACCAATTAGTACATCATCTAGTAAGACTTCTACAGCAGAGGTGCGAGGATTGACCTGGGGACCATAGCTGTAAACTAAATTCATGGAACTGCCCCGTTTAAAGCGATCATCCGGTAAGGCCCGAAAATCAAACTCTACCGGTGGTGCTGAAGTGCCTCGCACTGTGACGTCCTTAAAGGGTTTACCATTGGGCTGAGTAGCGATGTCTTCTAGAGTAAAGGAATTTTCTTCTGGCAAATAACCAGGCCAATTTCTGGAGGATGGTATTGGTACATCCGGAACCTGATCCACGAAAATTAATTGACCTGTGCCAAGTTTACTGGTATCTGGCTGTACTAAAAACTGGGCAGCCTTTTTCACGCCATCTGAACCATTGCCAGTCACCACCAAGACCGGGTTACTGCCATCATTGACGGTGGTAAGTGCCAGCACACCGACATCATCGGGTAAGGGAATCTGAGTCCCATCTAAAATTTGATTCCCGGAGAAGGTAAAGGGCAGTTCTAAAGACTTCAAAACCGGTTGATTTCCAGGAGTCCCCATCACAACTAAACTATCGCCCCACTCTAATTCGTCGATAGTCTCTACCAAACGGGTGGTAATGGGACGGAAGTCAGCCAACCTGCCTAGGGAAGCCTGTAAACGAGGCGCAGCAGTCAACCAAGATTCTAAGGACTCCACGGATCGGGTCTGGACATTCCCCTGCGGCAGCATATAAGCAATGGGATTGGCATCTAAGCTGAGTTGATCAAAGAAAGGATAAGGATAGCGACTGAAGTTTAGGGGAATAGGTTCAACTTGGTATTGGAAGATTAATTTTGAATCCGGCAAAACCTCAGTCCACAACGTGGCATCCCCTCCATCCGTACAACCCTTGGTGTTGTGTTGCTGGGCTACTAGGGAAAGTTCATTGTAGTCCTGGATCAGGGTCGTTGGGATAGCAAACATGACGTTAGCCACCTGAGACTGCTTGCGGTTGAGAGGGACACTTGCCACACTGGTGCCATTAATCCGCAAGGTCAGGTTAGAGCGATTTGCCATCAGGGCTGGTGAATGCTGGAAGCGGATTAAGGCTTTGGCGGTTTTTATCTTCCAACCCCGAGGACGGGTAAAGCCCAGTCTTGCTTCCGAATAAACCCCCCGCATACGGAGGCGATTGCCTACAATCGGAGAGCGATTAAATTGCAAGATGTACTCACTTAATGGGATATTCGGGGTAGAAGAAATCGGATTTGGAGTAGATTGGGGCTGTGAACGAGGTTGGGGCTGGGAGGGGGATTGGGTCCGCCGTGGCTGAGGTCGGGCAGCTGGCCGAGGTCGGGCGGGAGCAACCCTTGCTGGGGCACGATTAGAGCGTCTTTGTCGTGGCGCTGCCGGAGCAGCTTTTGGTCTAGGTCGGGCAGCTGGCCGAGGACGAGGACGAGGTCTAGGTTTGTAGACTGGAGCCTTAGTGGGAGTTTTGGGTAAGGTGTACTTCTGGATGAACTGGTCTTCCTGTTTTCTGAGGTTACCGTCCCCTTGAGCTCTAGTTAGGGTAGTACCGATGCCCAGGGTTAAGACCATGCTTGTACATAGCAGCAATAAGGATAATCTAGGACCATAGAGAGCACGTCGTTGATGATTAGTCGTAGGATCTTGGGCTTGGGAGCGGCGAAACAAGAATTTCATAATTGTAACTATAGAGAATACTAGGAGAATAGTAAGATCACCCTTAATTTATAAAGAAAAGTTGTATGGCTTAGGCTTAACTTTAACGATTGAGACCATTTTTGTCACCTGTATCACCTGATTGATCGGTATAGATTGATCGGTATATTTATCGGTATAGTTATTGGTATGTTTAAACTATTCCCCTCCCTAACTGGGATTTAACAGGTTGCGGTCGATGGCTGTGGTAGGCAATAACCCTAACCAAGCTAAGTTTTGGGTATAGTAGGCCGATTGATCATCCCAAATCCCTTCCTGATATTGTGGTATTAGTTTCTGCTCTATCAATTCTCTAGCCATGGCTGGTTCAATTAAACGTAGGGCAGAATAAAGCATGGCATATTGGGAAGTGGCTTCGTAAGTCACCGTTGGTTTTCCCTGGATGTCAATCCTGGCGGGCAGCTTTGAAGAAGAACGCCACAGGGATTGCAAATGCTGCGTGGCAGTACCGAGATAGGAAAATGCTTCTGGGGTATTGAACCAAGCTGCATCCCAAGCAACTCTCCACCACACTCGGTAGGCATCAAAGCTATAAGAACTTTTGAGTGGACTGTCTGGTGGCAATGGCTGGAATTGACCAGTTTCGGTGTCAAAGGCTATCCAATCGCTGGGTAAGCCTACAGCAGAAACCTGGGAAGACTCTCTTAACACCTGGTAGCTACTATCCACCAAACTTAACCAGTCATGGTTGGGGTCAACTTGGGCAAAGAGACGAAAGGAGAAAGGAGCAAGATATGAGGGGTTGAGATATAGAATTGATGGAGAAGGCACAAAGGCTGCTACAGGTCCTGGCAAAAGATAGCGCTTTCCCCTTACCTCTTTGGTGGACAAGTTCCACAAATCTTCCAGCTTAATTAAGGCTAAGTCCAAGTATTCCGGACGATTCCAGCGGCGGTAAGCTAGGATTAATGCTGTTGCTGCATCAATATCGGCATCGCTGGCAAAATTTCTGTCAATCGCACCCCAGTTACCGCTTTGATCACGACCCCACTTCCACACCCAAAGTTGGTCTTCGAGAGTACCATTAGTTCCTGAGCGCTTGAGATTGTTTTGAGACCATTCTAAGGTCAGGGCAAAGGTGGTGGGGTCATTGGCAATTACCGCTCGCAGCATCCCATAGGCTTGCCCTTCAGAGGTTGAGCGATCGCTTGCTTCGTAGTCGATGACTCGCCCGTCTTTTTGAATAAATTTCTCTTTGTATACAGTCCAACTTTCTGCTATAATACCGCTTTCGTCTATAGGTAAAGCAGTCTGGGGAGCCTCTGGTTCAGGATACTCACGGTATACTGAAGGCGTTTTGCTTGGTGATGACTGGGGTGGTGAAGGGGTTGGAGATCGTCTTGACAATTGATGGGGAGCACAACCCCATAGACTCAACAACATAATGGTGAAAGTAACGATAGAAACGCTGAGGGTGCGACCCATAAATAAACCTTGACGGCTGTTGTATGACATCGTAAATTTGCGGCTCTTACATTTACTCCTCAAACATAGTTGGATACAAGCCTCTGGATTGATCCAACGTAGTCTTTTAAGGGAAGAAGTCTGAACCTAAGCCTAGCCTAAAAACATCAGAGTTCAGAATTATTCAATTCTGATATTGGCTTTAAATGTCTGGATTATTCATTTGTGATTATAAAACTGCCAATTTTTAAGTGTTAATTGCCATTTGGGATTTTCCCTTGTCATACCTTAATCCTTTATACTTCATCCTTCATCCTTGACACTTCATTCTTCATCCTTGACACTTCATCCTTTATACTTCATTTAGAATTTATTCTTTACACTTGACACTTCATCTAGACTTCATTTTTTATCCTTAATCAAAACGTTCCCAAGGCGGTTGGAAACCCCTGCGGAACAGAAATCCTTCTTGGATTTGCTGTCTCTGACGGGACAGGGTAGCAGTACTAGACCCTCGACTGAATTCCTCCAGTCGTAGCTGTTCCAACTGTTCTAGGGCTTTGACTTTAAAATCTTCTGTCTGATTTAGTCCAACTAAGGCACGACGTACCCCGAAATCCAGGGGTTTGATCGCAAGACCCCTATAATAGAGTTGCTTGGCGGAGTCAAAGCGTCGTTGTTGGAAACGAACACCACCTAAAGCAGCAATAATCTCAGTGTTACTGGGTTCTGCGGTCAAAATCACCTGATAGGCGCGTTCTGCTATGTCTAACTGATCAATCGCTTCTGCCAATCGCCCCTGCAACAAGTATGTCTGAACGGAGTAGGGAGCCCGATTGACTAATTCAATCACCTGAGCTCTAGCTAATTCTGGACTACGCTGAGCAATAACCTGAATTAAACGGCGGTTTACTGGTATGTTGTCTGGTTCAGATTGCAGCAGCGAAATGTATAGGGGTTCCCGTGTGGGATTGGCAGGTAGAGCACCGACTAGAGCAAAGAGTTCTTGGGGCGGAAGCACATTGGGTTGTGTCTGCAACCAATAGTAGACAAATGCCTCAGCTTGGGATTCTGGAATCAGATTCGCTTGATAGGCAATTGTAGCTCGTGCTAGCTGTAGGTTAACATCACTAGGATTGAGCGCCACTAGTTGGTCATAAACTGCCACAGCTTCCCCTGGTCTATCCTGTAGCAGAAGTATAGATGACAATCCTTGCAATGCTCCATTGAGAATATCCCGTTGTGGGTTGCTGGCAATCAAGGCTTGGTAACGCTGGCGGCTAGCAATCCAGTTACCCTCAAGACGTTCAATATCTGCCGCTAGCAACTGTACTACCAGATCGTTAGCTCCCTGGGGTGTGGCGGTATATGTAGCCAACGCATTTCTAGCTGAGATCAAGTCATTGGCTTCAATGTAAAGTTGAGCGATCCGAAAGTACAAAAAGGGCGCGTTAACCCCAGATGCCAGGATATTTTGGTAAATAGATAGAAATTCTGGCCCCGGCGGCTCGATCGGGATCAAGGCGTCTGCCACCGCTTGCAATTCGCTGGGTTCAGTAGGTAGGGGAATCAGTATGGTCGCTAGACGGTTGCTCAATTGAGCTTGAGAAATTAACCCGGTCTGACTTTCCAGACCCACGATCTTAATCATCAGACTACGGTTATCAGGCTCGAAGGCAAGCTGTTGTTGGTAAAGCTGCAATGCGGTTGCCCGTTCGCTGGGTATGCCTGTGAACACATCAGCTATCTCCCGAATTAAGTTAGGGTCATTAGGATTCTCTGCCAGTGCCTGGCGGTAGAGCATAGAGACTTGGGGTTCCAGGGCTGGATCTTGATTTTTATTGCGAATTTCATTTAGCGATCGCGCTAAGGGCAATGTGGCTTGGGGGATACCTTGTAAAGGCTCTAATACGGCCAATGCTTCAGAGATCTGTCCATTTTCGGCATAGGCTTGGGAGAGGGCGGCTCTGGTTTGGATGCCTAGGTCGTCGAGTTGATCGATGAGGGCGAACCCCACTAACTCGTTTTCCAGAACCTGCACCGCCTGAGCCGCATTGCCGGTTTGCCTTAAGGATTGGGCATAAGCCAGGACAGCATAGCCACTAATCACATTCCCCGTAGCGAGGTATTGGTTAAAGAGTTCCAGACCCCTTTGAGGGTTACCGTTGTAGGTGTAAACTTCTGCTGCCCCTATTAGCACATCTGGACTAGGGTCAGTTTGCAGCACAATTTCATAGTCTGCGATCGCCTCACCAAATCGCTGCTGATAACCATACAGCAGAGCTCGCCTGCCACGAGCTTCTGTATCATTGGGATTGATATCGAGCAAGACCGTAAGGGCTTCAATTCCCTGAGTCTGCCATTCTTGTTTATATGTCCCTAGCAGACCTACTGCACTTAGGGCTAACTCATTGGTGGGGTCTTGAGCGAGCACCTGTTGATAGGCATCCCAAGCTTGGTCAATCAATCCCTGTCGGCGGTAGGCGATGGCTAGGCCAATCTTCGCATCAATGGATTGGGGATAACGCTGGACAGCTTGCTCAAACTCTTTAATTGCCTCTTCCACTCGTCCTTCCCTGAGCAGATTAAAGGCTCTGATAATCGGCACCGGAATAGTTTGGGCTTGAGCTGCCTCAAGGCAAAAGGCAAGAGGAAAAAGGTAAACAGTCAATGGTAAGAGGTAAACGGTCAAGGGTAAGAGGTAAATGGGAAAAAACTTTACCACACGGCGACACTGATGGCAATGTGAATCCAGTCCCTTTGCCTTTTGCCTCTGACCTGAGGATTCTCCGCTCTTTATGGGGGGTAAGCCTTTTCCCTTGTTCCTTTTGCCTTCCTCTAGAATCATGGAGTAAACCTACCTCTAGGAGTTACATCAAAATCGGTTTTCAATCGAAATCCGGCAAACGTTTCCTTGAAACTATTGCGTTGCTGAAGGCTAAAACCAAGCCGCACATTCGGTAAAAATTGGAAATCGTAGTATAGCTCTAACACATCTGGTACATCATCCCCATTTTCCTGGCGCAATTCCTCATTGGACAGATCCCGACCATAGGCTAACCCTACCCGGTCATTCTTAGAAAATAAATCCAAGAAGGTGATTCCGAAACTGTAGGTGTTTCCCTCTTCATCCAAATCCCGGTTGCGGTAAATCCCATAGCGACCAAATATGCCCATATTCAGTTCAGGAATAAACACTTCGCCATTGACACCAAATGCTTCTTCATCATCATTCTTGTTGATGCCAAAGTCATCCCTTCCCCGTTCGATGGAGAAAATTTCCCGGAAGCCACTATTGGCACCACCATCCCTGCCTGAGGCATAGGTTCCTCGCACGATCACATTATCGTAGCGCAGACCAATTTCTCCTGCCAAGCCATTGAGGTCAAATCGCTCCAGACTCTCAGCTGATGAAAACAGAGCAACTTTGCCTTCTATATTGTCTGTCACTGCCCAGTTAACCAATAAACCTGGACGAGATGCGATCGCAGTAGCACTCAAGGCTGGATTAGTTTGAAAAACTGGATTAAAGAAATGGCTTACCCCATCCTTGGCAAAACTATTCCGATCAAAGTAGGACGTTAAATCCAACTGACCGACGGAAAACCGCAGAGTGGGTAAGGTGCTAGCAGGAGCAGCCGTAAAGAACAACTGATTGATAGTTGCCCCTTCGTTAGGTGAGTCTACCAATTGGTCATTTTCGCTAGTCAGATCTAGGGTAGCTCCAAACAGGAATTGGGGCGTTAGCACATAGTTTCCGTCCAAGCGAGCTCTGGCTACTGAATTTTCCCCTTGAGTCACGAAGCTGCCCTGGAAACGCAAGGATGCTGGGGTTAGAGCGGTGCTAGGCAGCAACGGGCGACCGGTGGATTGGGCGGTTGAATTGCCTGGCGGAGAAGTTGGACGATTTAGGTTTGAGTTGGGAGCCGGTGGCCAGGGTTGTAGTGCTGGTTGGAAGAAGGGTACTTGACCAAAGCCAGGGGTGTTGGGATTTGGCACCACTGGGATCGGAGTGACTTGCCCTGGTAGCGGTGGTTGGGGTGTGGCTGGAAAAGGAGACTGGCCAAAGCCAGGGGTGTTGGGATTTGGCACCACTGGGATGGGCATGACTTGCCCTGGTACCTGACCTGGGGGGGTAGTTGGGAAAGGAGACTGGCTCAAGCCAGGGATGTTGGGATTTGGCACCACTGGTACTGCCATGATTTGCCCTGGTACCTGCCCTGGAATGGTATTTAAGTAAGGTAGCTGACCTAAGCCCAAGCCATAACTAGTGCCCCCCATGGGAATGGGATTAATCGGGACTACTGGCCGGGGGGCTGGGGAACTTCTCAGATAGGGCAGCTGACCTAAACCCGAATTGTAAGGACTACCCCTCATGGGCATGGGATTTACTGGGGCTGGCAGAGGAGCGGGCATGGGTCTCGGGTAGGGCAACTGACCGAAGCCAGGGTTATAGGTAGTACCCCCCATCGGAATGGGATTGACTGGGGCTGGCAGGGGAGCCGGTGTAGTTCTCAAATAAGGTAGCTGACCTAACCCAGGGTTATAGCTAGGGTTATAGCTAGGGTTATAGCTAGGGTTATAGCTAGGGTTATAGCTAGGGCTATAACTATTTATTCCCTGGGGGGTAGACATGCCGAACCCTGCCGTTGGCATCAATAGTAAAGTTTGTGGTACGTAGGGCAATTGACCAGGATTACCATTACTCGTACCCAACGGCATCGACCCAGTTACTCCTGGCATCATCGGCATCAATAGTACCGTTTGTGGCACGTAAGGGAAATAGCCCCAATTCGGGTTAGGAGTATTGCTTCCCAACGGCATCGAGTTAGGAAGTGCTGGCAATGGCGCTGGTGTCTTGGTTTGTGGGAATACAGGCAGTTGTCCTACCGATTGGTTTTGGTAGTTATTCAGAAATAGGGGTGTCGCCGTTCCTTGCCCTAGCTGTTCCGGCAGGGTTGGTGGGGAAGGAGGCAGTTGCTTGAATTTTTTGGGAAGTTTACCAGCATTGGAGGGAATTGGCCCTGTTGGTACTGGCAAAGGTGCCGTTTTTGCTTGGGAGGTTGTCTGCTGGTTGGAGCTAGAGTTGGCACTATTTGGAACTAACTTCGGAATTAGGGATGGCAGCAGCTGATTACAGGCTGTGTTTGTTTGGCAGTTGCTCCACTTAGCTGGAACTACTCCTTCCAAATCCACACTCGAACTGCTGCCATAGGGCAACAGTTGGCTGAGCTTGAACTCCGTGAACTTTAAGTCTATTTGCTCTAGGTTTAGGGTCGATGATGACACTAGAGGCTTTTGAGGTGATGGCGTTAACGCTAACTTGTCTATTTTAGTGTCAGCTTTAGTGTCAGCTTTAGTGTTAGCAGATTTCTTCTGGGTGACTAGCTTAGAGTTAGCTGGTTTGCTCTGTTTTAGTTCCGACGACTCTGGGGCTGGTGAGCCTAGTTTCGAGGTAACCTCATGGTTAGGTCGATAAGAGACTTTAGTTTTATTGGGCACAGATGACTTGGCTAACCCATCCCTGTGTCCTGGTTTTAGATCCAGTTTCCCTGGTTTTTGAGGCTGTTGAGATAACTCAGGGATTCTCGAACCCACCTTTTTGCTAGTGGTGGTGTTTGGAGAAGCCAAGGCTTGGGCTTTTCCGAAGGCTGGGACTGCCCTAGCTCTAGACCTGGCATAGGGTGACCTGAACTTGGGTTTAGTTGATTGTCCTTGCTGGCGGTTACGTCTCGGCTGGGCTAGGGTAGTGCTGTTTTCTCTACCGTTACTGCTTTGTACAGCAGACTTTTTGCCTTTGGGCCGTGCTGGAATAACTTTGGCTATCTCCTCTGGCTGGGGCTTAGCTGTCGCCTGGATTGGAGCAGCTACGGTTTTTTTGGAGGCAGTTCTTGGGGTAGCTGAGCTTTGGGTTTTCAGCGGTGCAGAAACAGCTTTAGCTGTAGAGTCCCGTTTGGCTAATTGTTGCTGCTGCAACCGAGATAATGGTAAATCCCCTGGCCTGGTAGCGGCAGAACTGGGCTGAGCCGCCTTGGTTTTAAGCAGTGGAGGGATAGCCTTAGGGGTAGCCCTTGACTGGCGTGACCCTAACTTAGGCTTAGCTGCCCGTTTAGCTGGTTGTTCAGTCTGGGATTTAGAGTGCGGCAGCACAGATGAAGCCAGTTTTCTGGTGGAGTTGGTCCTTGGGACAGAAGACTTTTGGGTCTTAGTTGGCTCAGGGATTTTCTCCTGTTTACTTCCAAGCTTTCCTAGTGCTATAATTTTGGTTTGGGGGGCTTTTTCACTTTCCTCACTAACGGATTGACCTGAATCATTGCTCTGATTTGTCCGGAGCTGCTCTAAGAACTTAGTATGTTTAGATATAGCAGTTGCCTGAGCTGGTTCAATGGCACTCAAGGACAGCATCCAGACTACGGCGAATGACCCAGTACTAAGCAGTTGCATCCATAGAAGGACATTCTTAACTATCCATCTCAGACATTGACTAGTTGTTTGCTGGATTGTCTGGGTTTTTTGACTAATCAATCCTTTCTGTAAACCCTGTCGCCGCTCTAGGAAAGGGCTTGGTTTTGGGCGACTCATACTACCTCCACTCTCATTGATCTTGCCTGACCAGTTATGGTCAAAAATTTAGGACGCACCCAGTTTTAGAGGATTTTGGCTCATTTTTGTGGAAAAATGAACCAATATTAGCTCATATACCTCATATTTACCTGGACTGTTAGTGAATCTAAGCCAAAACTATCACCAAAATTACCATTACTAGAGTTTAGTGCTTAGCTCGATTTGTCGCCAACTAGATCACGCTTGGGTTACTGATCAGGTTTGCTGATAATCAATGGTTGCTGGCATCCATGAAGCCATTAAACCATCCACATATCTAATCCCCCCAATAGTTAACAACCAAATCAGTTCCCTGACCTGCCCTTTTGTGGTAGTGCCGATTTTTGGGTAGGACTTTAAGACTTGCCGTACACCTAGCCAATTTTAATGGGGATTACTGGTTAGTTAACTAAATTTAGATGCTTTATGCCCCGTCACCAAGGGTGCGGGGTGCTGACTGGGCTTTTGTTCTTGATCAACACCAACATTAGTCTTAACACAAAGTTGTTGCCAAATCCCAACAACTAAGATTTTTAGCTTTGGGGATGGGGTTTGGGTACTCAGCTAGTCTTCACAAAATAACTGAGGGGTCAAACCCCTCAGTTATTCTAGTACAGGATTTCACTTATGGCAATTTACATATAAGTCAGGTAAACTTGCTATCACAAAAATTCTAAAGGTGCGCTTTCCGCATCTAATTATTAAATTCGCCACGGGTCGGACCTAAAAGATGCCGCTAATTTTGTGACCAAAGCGCTCCAGGAAAGTCCTGATCCCTGGAGCAGGAAGTAACAACACAACTTGATTTTCCCAAGTCAGAGGTTTGTCGGGAAGTTTTAAAGGTAAAGTTGTCAGATAGAGTTAATCAGCTGCTCTGACAACTTTAGGTTGACGATCAATCCTAGCTCTATGAGGAGGGGATATAGTTCAACAACCAATTCCCAAATACGAGAAACCAGCACGTTCTAGCTGGTTCCGATCTAGGCAGTTGCGACCATCAATGATCACCGGATGATTCATCAGCTCGGCCATCTTACCATAGTCGAGCTTCTGGAACTGATCCCAATCTGTAACTAACACTAAAGCATCACAGCTATCAGCCAACCGTTCTGGATCCGTTTCGACAATCACGTTAGATAGACCATGACGCATCCCAGTTTGGGAAATAATTGGGTCATAGGCTTTGACCTTGGCTCCGAGTCGGTTTAGTTCCTCCACCAGATTTAGAGCAGGAGCATCCCGCATATCATCAGTATTGGGCTTAAAGGTCAAACCCAACAGCCCCACTGTTTTACCTTTGAGGATTTTCAGCTCTTTCTGGAGTTTTTCAACCGCAAGTAGACGTTGGCGTTTGTTGACACTGACAGTGGCTGTCAGCAAATCCGCTTCATAACCGTAATCTTCAGCGGTATGGAGTAGTGCTAAGACATCTTTGGGGAAGCAAGAACCACCCCAGCCAATTCCTGCTTGTAAAAACTTGTTGCCAATCCGGGAATCTAAACCAATTCCTTGGGCAACTTGGGTAACATCAGCACCTACGCGATCGCAAATATTGGCAATTTCATTAATAAAGCTAATTTTAGTAGCCAAAAAGGCATTAGCCGCATATTTAATCATCTCAGCTGAGCTGAGATCTGTACCTAGCACTGGAACTGGGGGAAGGGATTTGTCTTCAGCAAACTGGCGTTCGACAATTGGTTGATACAGTTCCTTCATCATTGCGATCGCTTTTTCGCTATTGCCTCCTAGGACAATACGGTCTGGATTAAAGGTATCGTAAACTGCTGAACCTTCTCGGAGAAACTCTGGATTACTGACCACATCAAAATCCGCGGTAATGTCTTCTGCTGGTTCAGTTTCAGCTTGCCCTCCTGCAGTTACCAAAGATTTCTGGCGTTCAGCTACCCCATCTAGGACAATCATCCTTACCCAATCTCCAGAACCAATGGGTACCGTTGATTTGTTGACAATTACTTTGTAACCATCCTTGAGATGGGATCCAATCCCTCTGGCCACAGCTTCCACATAACGAGTGTCACTTTCTCCGGTAGGTAGGGGGGGAGTTCCCACTGCAATGAATAAAATTTCCCCATGGTCTACCCCAGCCGCCAAATCTGTGGTAAACTCAAGTCTACCTGCATTAGCTGACTCCTGCATTATTTCCGACAGTCCTGGTTCATAGATGGGCGACTGTCCAGATTTCATCAGCTTAACTTTTTCTTCGTTGTTGTCTACACAGATTACTTGATGACCGATATGGGCTAAGCAAGCGCCAGTTACTAAGCCCACATATCCTGTACCAATCACACAAACGCGCATGGACCTATACCTCAATTAATATAAACTTCAATGGTTAGTAAAGGTTAAGAAAGTCTCACGGTTGGAGCCACAGATAGTATTGGCACCCTGACCTGAGGTTGATTGATTTAATTAAATCTGATTGTTTTCCTCTTGAGGAGTTAAACGCTTACGGAAATCGGACACTGTGAAATCTAACCCTTCTGACAAAGTAATAGTAGGTTCCCAACCTAGTAAGGTTTTAGCTTTACTAATGTCTGGTTGCCGACGTCGGGGGTCATCCTGAGGTAGAGGCTTAAAGATAATTTCTGTATCAGGATTCACCATTTTCTGAATCGCCTGAGCGAGTTCTAATATAGTGTATTCTCCAGGATTCCCGAGATTAATCGGTCCGGTATGGTCATTATTCATAAGTCGAATTAGTCCTTCGACTAAGTCGGAGACATAGCAGAAACTTCGGGTCTGTGAACCATCCCCATAAACCGTTAAGGCTTCCCCCTTCAGAGCTTGCACCACAAAATTGCTAACGACTCGCCCATCATTTTCCAGCATTCGAGGACCGTAGGTGTTAAAAATGCGGGCTACACGAATGTCTACACCATTTTGTCGATGGTAGTCAAATGCGAGGGTTTCTGCCACTCGCTTGCCTTCATCGTAACAACTGCGAATCCCAATGGGATTGACATTACCCCGATAATCTTCTGACTGGGGATGGACATCCGGATCCCCATATACCTCAGACGTGGAGGCTAATAATAATCTCGCCTTCACCCGTTTGGCTAACCCTAACATGTATAGGGTACCCATGACATTGGTTTTGATAGTCTTGACGGGATTGTATTGGTAGTGAACTGGGGATGCTGGACAAGCGAGGTGGTATATTTGATCAACTTCTAACCGAATCGGTTCAGTGATGTCGTGGCGGACCAACTCAAAGTAGGGGTGTGCCAGCCATTTCAGGATATTCCGTTTGTGACCAGTGTAGAAGTTATCCAGACAAATAACTTCATGACCTTCTGCCATCAAACGATCAATTAGATGGGAGCCGATAAAACCAGCCCCACCAGTAACTAGTATTCTCATGCCACTGAACTTTTGTGATGTGAAATCAATCCTAAACTAACCTCTGAATTTAACAGTGTCCAGTTAGACAATTTTTACTTAATTTATGGCAAAAAGTCCGGATATATATCTCTCCATATAGTTTTTCACCTACCTTGAAAACCAATTCCGTAATTACCGAAGGTTATCATCGAATTCTCTTGGCTAACCGGTTGAGAATTACTAGGTTGGTAGTAAGCATTCCGAGATTAGTACTTGGCTTTCAGGTCTGGACTTTTAATGACTGAATCCCCCCTCTAGCCTTGGTCAAGACGCAATACTGCCATAAACGCTTCCTGAGGAACATCAACAGTCCCTACAGCTTTCATCCGCTTTTTACCTTTTGCCTGCTTTTGGAGAAGTTTTTTCTTCCGGGAAATGTCACCACCGTAGCATTTAGCCAATACATCTTTTCTCAAAGCCGGAATATGTTCACTAGCAATGACTCGACTACCAATAGCCGCTTGAAGAGGAATTTTAAATTGGTGTCGGGGAATGAGTTCCTTGAGTTTCTCCACCAAGGTACGACCCACATAGTAAGCTTTGTCTCGGTGAACAATTACTGCCAGGGAGTCCACAGGCTCCGCATTAATCAGTAGATCCAGCTTGACTAAGGGATTATCTCGGTAACCAATGAGCTGGTACTCCATACTGGCATAACCCCGAGAGCGAGACTTCATTTGATCAAAAAAGTCAGTAACCACTTCTGCTAGGGGTAATTCATAAATTAAAGTAGTCCGTCCTTGGGCAAGATAAGTCATATCCTTAAAATCCCCACGGCGGCTTTGACAGAGTTCCATCAGAGTCCCAACATAGGTTTCTGGGGTAATCATTTCTACCCGGACATAGGGTTCGGCAATTTTTTCCCGTTCTTGGGGGGATGGCAGGGTACTCGGATTATCAATTTCAAGGACTTCTCCCTGATTGGTGGTCACTTGATAGACCACTGAAGGGGCGGTGGTGATTAGCTCCAAATCATATTCCCTTTCCAGGCGCTCTTGAACAATTTCCATGTGCAGCAAGCCTAAGAAACCACAGCGGAAGCCAAATCCCATCGCAGAGGAAGTTTCTGGTTCGTAGTTCAGGGCAGCATCATTGAGTTTCAGCTTATCTAATGCCTCCTTTAAATCCTTATACTGGTCAGCATCAGTGGGAAACAAGCCACAAAAAACCATCGGTTTGGCTTCAGTGTATCCCGGTAAAGGGTCAATAGCTGCTGCTTTTGCTAAAGTAATGGTGTCACCAACACGGGCATCGGCTACCGCCTTAATGGCAGCAGCCAGGTAACCAACTTCACCGGCGTGGAGTTCATCCACTTGGACTTGGTTAGGGGAAAGCACCCCTAGCTCATCAATTTCGTACTCCTTGCCAGAGGCCATCAAGCGAATGCGATCGCCTTTTTTTAGAGTGCCATCGACCACTCTGAAATAAACGATTACGCCACGATAAGCATCATAGTAACTGTCAAAAATCAACGCCCTTAGGGGTTGCTCTACGGTATCGCTTGGAGGTGGAATTAGATGTACAATAGATTCGAGGATGTCTTCGATACCGATACCTTCCTTGGCTGATGCTCGAATCGCTTGGCTACAATCAAGACCAATGATATCTTCGATTTCGGTACTTACCCTTTCCGGTTCAGCTCCAGGCAAGTCTATTTTATTTAGAACGGGAATAATTTCTAGATCGTGTTCAAGGGCTAGGTAAACATTTGCTAGAGTTTGAGCCTCTACACCCTGGGATGCATCGACTACCAACAGTGCTCCTTCACAAGCCACTAGTGAGCGGGACACTTCATAGGAGAAATCCACATGACCGGGAGTGTCAATTAAATTGAGAACGTACTCGTGACCATCGCTAGCAGTATAGTTCATCCGAGCCGCTTGCAGCTTAATCGTAATTCCCCGCTCCCGTTCCAAATCCATATTGTCCAGGAACTGTTCTTTCATCTGGCGGTCGCTTACGGTACCAGTAGCTTGCAGTAGGCGATCAGCTAAGGTCGATTTCCCATGATCAATGTGGGCGATAATCGAAAAATTGCGAATATGAGAGACAGGGGCATCAGTCATAAGCTATTGGTATAAACCCAGTCAATAACTGGTCTATTGAGTTCATGCTTCACTTAATGTATTTTAATGTTTTCCGTCAGAGGTAAGGGTACTATCCCTGGAATGGTTATAAGTGAGCCAGGCTAATTGTCAGTTATCGTAAAGTTATATTAGTAGTGTTATTAGCCCATCGATTATGAATGATCATGCCTTACATCAAGAGGGTTTGCTTGAAAACCACCTTGAGTCTACCAAAGCTACTAACGTAGATCTATCACGTTCAGCTGACAAAGAAGAAATTTCTATTCATTTGGATACGGAACTCTTGGATCAAATCAAACACTTGACTAATGATCCGAGTAAAGTAATAGAAACGGCAATTCGTCAATGGCTTAGGGGTGAAAGGGGAACAGATCAGGAATTAGCCCGTACCTTTGACCGAAATCCTCCCCTGCCGCCCCGAGGTGAGTGGAACGATTGATAGACAAGAGGTAAAGGCATCTACTTTGAGACGTTGCCATTGGCTCGTGGGTTAGGGTTGGTTGGTTGCATTTACTTGTTGAAACGGGAACTGAGGCTCCCGGTGTTGCTTGTAGTTTCCAGGTTTCTTTTAATGGCTGCACCTGTGAATTTTCAATGTTTTCAAACTGGATATATAAATAGGCAATCCGCTAGTGCACAAGGTGATTCTAACTTTTTGCAGGGTTTAGGGTGTGAGCTGGTTTATACTCAAGAGGCATCGGGTAAATGCCTTTCTTTTTACTGGCAAGCTGCTGAGCAATATGGTCTGAGTTTGACACAAGTGGTGGGACTTCCCCTAGAAGATGCATTCTGCCCGACTGAAGCCGAAGCCTACCAAGAGAGGCTTCAGAGAATTTTGAGCAAGCGTTCCCCTGAACGTTGTGTTCAATCGTTTTGTTACCAGGACAGATCCTTTGCCTTTGAGTTGGTGATTAGCCCCATTTTGCCAGCGGATGGTGAAGCAACCACTGTTCTAGTTATGGGTCGCTTTTTGCCGGAATCATCAATATTGGAATGGCGGGAATCTCCTACAAACCTAAGTGTAGACCCCCATCAACAATTACTCACCAAAATTTCCCGGCAGATTCGTCGGACCCTCGATCTAGATACGATTTGGCAACAAACTGCCCAAAGTCTAGGGGAGGCACTCCAGGTAAGCCGTTGCCTCGTCTGCTATTACAAACCAGACGCACGGGTAACCAAGGTGCAGGCAGAATATTGTCAAAAGCCCTTGCGGTCAATGGCGAAACAACTGCTACCCTTAGATTCTGAGCCTTACCTCGAACAAGCCCTCACTAGTCAGGAGCCACTGCTGGTAGAACACATTCTTCCCGGTGAATGGGAACAGTTGTCTGTGTTGGTGGTTTCAACCTCCTATAAAGATGAACCTAATGGTTTGATTTGCCTACAGCAGTGTGGTGATCGCCGTCAATGGAGTGCCGCAGAAATAAAGTTAGTGGGAGAATTGGCTGAACAAGTCGGCACAGCGATCGCTCATGGCACCCTTTACAAGGAGTTAGAAATAGCTAGCGAAAGGGCTGAAGAAGCTTCTCGCCACAAAAGTGATTTTCTGGCTAATACTTCCCATGAGTTACGTACCCCTCTCAATGGCATGATTGGGTTTCTCAAGTTGGTTCTTGATGGCATGGCAGACGATCCACAGGAGCAAAGGGATTTTATCCAAGAAGCCTACAATTCTGCATTGCATCTGCTCAATATTATTAATGATATCCTGGATATTGCCAAGATTGAAGCTGGTAAAATGGAGCTAGAACTCGCTCCAGTAGAATTAGATTCTCTGTTTAGAAAAGTTGAGGACTTTACGATCAATCAAGCCCAGCTCAAAAACCTCAGCCTCAGAATTGAAATGCCTGATGTCTATGATGGCATTGTTATGTATGGTAACTATCAAAGGCTGCTACAGGTCATGTTAAACCTAGTCGGCAATGCCATTAAGTTTACTGATGAAGGTGGGGTGACTGTTAGTGCTGAGGTGATCCGAAAGAAGATAACTTTCAAAGGTACAGAATTCCCAGGATTGGTTAAAGTTCGAGTTGCCGATACTGGCATCGGTGTTTCCCTCGACCAGCAAGACCGGCTGTTTCAAACCTTTACCCAAGTCGATGGTTCCCGGACTCGCCAATATGGCGGCACGGGTTTAGGCTTAGTCATATCCCAAAAGCTGATTGAAACCATGGGGGGTGTGGTCAATTTTTTCAGTATGGGGGAAAATTTAGGGTCAACAGTTACCTTCACAGTACCTCTTTATCAAGTTCCTGTGATGATTTCCAATCAAGCAACTGATATTGATTAACCATCCACTCTTTAGGTTCCCCTTACGTAAGGATTCAGCCCTTAGCTTTTTACGGAAAACTTAAACTAAAC
Organism: Moorena sp. SIO3B2; assembly: GCF_010692525.1. NCBI lineage: Bacteria > Bacillati > Cyanobacteriota > Cyanophyceae > Coleofasciculales > Coleofasciculaceae > Moorena > Moorena sp. SIO3B2. The sequence continues at coordinate 27,660 of NZ_JAAHHE010000028.1, read as the reverse complement.
TTACTAACACTTACAAGCCATAATAAATTTGGGAGTAATGGTGAAAAGTGTTAGTATTAGTTTTAGCTGAAAGTTAGATTAAACGTAAGCATTCAGCCGTCAGCCGTCAGCCCTGAGCCTTGGCCAAAGGCCACGCTACGCGAATGGCTCACGCTGCTTGAGGTGCTTTCCATAACTCAGCATTATTCGAATCCTTACTTGTTTTATTCAAAAGTTCCGTAGCTTTATAATAGCCCATAAGCACATCAAGTAGCACAATCTGTAGCCCATTAGCTGATAGCTGATACGCGACACGCTGATAGCTTACGCTTAAAGTACCTCACCAAATTTAAAGATTCTCTATAAAACAGTAATGCTATAATAAGCACCGTCAGAGATTAGTGAGTAGTCTTTGGATAGTAACACTTCCCTAGTATAGTTTGTCTAGTTTGGGAACTATTAGCTCAAAATATCGGTTGACTTAACAAGACTATGATCGAAAACGAAACAGCTCGTGAAGTGTTCCAGGCGGCTTACGAAAACCGCTACACCTGGGACGACAATTTTCCTGGTTACAAAGCTGACCTGGAAATTAAGCAAGGTGATGAAGTATACACTGGTCAAGTTCGCATTAATAGTGATCACAGTGTTGAAGTCAGTGGGTTTGATGATGAAAAGGTCAAAGAAAGTGTCTATAACCAGATGCGGGATATTGTGACCCATCGCAAGCGGTCATCCTTTGAAAAAGCCCATGGGAAAAACCAATTTAGCTTTGGTGAAAACGATTCTACTGGTGCAGTGGAAATTTTGGTCAAGGGTGATGCTATGGGCTCTAACTATAAAGTCCGGGGTAGGGAAATTTGTCATGTCAGTCGGGTTATGGGTCCGATGGCTTTTACAATTAATACCAACCATAGCCTAGATACAGGAGAAGGGTATATTTCTTCAGGCTACAATGCCATTTTTCGCAATGCCAAAACTGGTGATTTGATGGCTAAACGAGAATTTGAGGACAGGTTCGAGAAAGTTGGTGATTATTATATTATGACTCGTCAAGTAGTTTATGCCATCGAGGAAAAAGGGCGGACAGCTACTGAATTCAACTTTTATAATATCAGGTTACTCCAACCAGCTATGGTTTAAACTTTTGTTGTAAGCATTCAGCTATCAGCTATCAGCCATCAGCTAAAGACCAACGGCTGACAGCTGACGGCACCTCAAGTAGCACCATCTGTAGCCCATAGGCTTACCTGTTATTTACCGGGAGAGAGTTCAAACATAACGTACGCAAAACTCTAATGCCACAGATACATGGCTGGTTTGCTGCGGATAATCAACAACTGGGCGAGTAATTATAACTAGGGAGATGCCTAACTCAGTAGCTACGGCTCGTTTGATATCTTCTCCCCCAGCAACCCCAGAGGCCTTGGTGACCACAACAGAGATGTCCCAGTGATGCCAGAGTGCCTTTTCCAAATCAGCTGGTACCGGAGGACGCAGGGCAATAATTCGATCCCGGCTAAATCCAGACGCGATCGCTACATCTATTGCAGTAACACTGGGGAGAACCCTGGCGTATAGGGTTGATTGGTCTTGCCAACCACGGAATAAGGGTAAATGTTTATAACCGATTGTCAGTAATACCCGCTGCTGATGGAGATAGTTACCAGCAATCAGGTCTTGGAAACTATTGAGATAAATTATTGGTGAATTGTCTAGTTCAGAACTTACCTGAGAATTTAGCTGTTGCCTTTCAAAACGCAGGTAAGGTATATGCCGAGCACAAGCGGCTGAAATCGCTATTTGGGAAATTTCCACCGCATAGGGGTGAGAGGCATCTAGGATCGCTACAATACCATGGTTCTCCAAAAACTGCTCTAGCCCATTTGTATCTAAACGTCCGACTCGAACCCTTAAATTTGGGGTTTGGGGATAGAGGGATTTAGCCGCTGTTGTGGTAACGGTTACTGTACAGGGAATCCCCCTGAATGCGATCGCATTTGCCAGAGTCACACTTTCGGTGGTTCCACCAATCAGCCAAATACGGCCACTGCTATCGAGCACTCCTATCTGCCCTTAAGGGCTTTAGTAAAGTTTTTGCGATAGGACTTATTGGCAACGATTAAAGCTGGCCACAACAGTGACAATGCTATCCGATTGGTTAAACTCCGGCTGAAGTCAGTCCGCTCAAACCCCCTCCAGAATTTCCACACGCCATACCCATAGACTACCAGTAACCCGAAGACAATTAAGTTAGCCATTCATCAAAAATCTTGCCATATTTGGAAACCCCGTCTCAAGTAAGATAGGCGTCTCGCCTGACAGGGAGGAGAAGCGAGCCCTTGGGGCGGTTTTAACTACCCTTGTTGAATCTGGGTAGAAGACATTTGGTTATTGTGACATGGTTTTTCACCTCCGGTGCTTTTTATAAGATAATTTTTATATTAATGATAATTTTACCTTATCAAGCAAGTGTTAGACCATGACCTCAATACCATAAGTGTGTAGGTTAATCAACAGGTGCGCTTGACCTTGGCGAATTAAATTCGCCAAGGTCAAGCGCACCTAAGAATTGATTCGGATTACAGCTCAAAGTAGCATTGATCCAGGTCCAGTTTCTCTAGTCTTCATTTGTGGTGTGACCCTTAGGAGTTACAGACTAGCCAAACTCAGTAGTGATGATTACCTGAGTGAAGAAGCAGCGGGTCAAGGCGCGATCTTTGTTCTGAGGTCGGAGGAAACTTGGCGACACCAGTGTCGTTAGTTATGGTTCCGCCAGTCTTTGTCGAAAGCACTCTTTAGGTGCGACCCGTGGCGAATTTAATAATTAGATGCGGAAAGCGCACCTATATGACTGACTATCGACGCTAGCATGCCAAAATGACGGTTTTTAGATCAAGTCACTGTTTGTGGAGGAAAGTACTTCACTAAAAAAAGCCCATAAAAAGACAAATGAACGTAGACAACATGATCAAACCCCTTAACGGGTTAAAAGAGGAGGAATTATGCGAGCAGTGCTGATGGCTGGTGGTTCAGGAACACGGCTTAGACCGTTGACCTGTGATCTGCCCAAGCCCATGGTGCCAATCCTGAATCGACCCATTGCGGAACATATTGTTAATCTACTCAAACGGCACAATATCACTGAGGTCATTGCCACTCTGTACTATCTCCCAGATGTCATGCGGGACTACTTCCAAGACGGCAGTGACTTTGGGGTCAAGATGACCTATGCGGTAGAAGAAGAACAGCCTCTGGGGACTGCAGGTTGTGTTAAAAATATTTCCGAATTACTCAATGAAACCTTTTTAGTCATTAGTGGCGATAGCATCACCGACTTTGATTTGACTGCTGCGATCGAATTTCATAAAGCTAAGAAATCAAAGGCGACATTAATCCTAACTCGCGTTCCCAATCCCGTTGAGTTCGGGGTGGTGATCACCGATAAGGAAATGCGCATCCGCCGATTTTTGGAAAAACCTTCGACCTCAGAAATTTTTTCCGATACTGTTAACACTGGCACTTACATTCTTGAACCATCGGTTCTAGAGTACCTGCCATCAAATGAGGAATGTGACTTTTCTAAAGACCTGTTTCCGAAACTCCTCGAGAAAGATGAGCCAATGTATGGCTATGTAGCTGAGGGATATTGGTGTGATGTTGGTCACCTGGAGGCTTACCGAGAAGCCCAGTATGACGGCTTAATGAATAAGGTCACACTAGACTTTGCTTACCCAGAACAATCCTCAGGAATGTGGGTGGGACAAAATACCTATATCGACCCTACTGCCAAGATTGAAACCCCAGTACTAATTGGTAGCAACTGCCGGATTGGGCCAAACGCCCACATCGAAGCAGGAACAGTAATTGGCGATAATGTTACCATCTCTGCTCACGCTAACCTGAAACGACCGATTATTTGGAATGGAGCGTTAATTGGTGAAGAGGTTAATCTGAGTGCCTGCACCATTTCCAGGGGAACCAGGGTAGACCGTCGTGCTCAGGTTTTGGAAGGTGCCGTTGTCGGTTCCCTGTCTAAAGTGGGAGAAGAAGCTCAAATTAGTCCCACTGTAAGGGTTTGGCCAAATAAAACTATAGAATCAGGTGCAACATTGAATATCAATTTAATTTGGGGCAACACTGCCCAACGGAATCTTTTTGGTCAGCGGGGTGTCCAAGGCTTAGCCAACATCGATATTACTCCTGAATTTGCCGTTAAGTTGGGAGCGGCTTATGGGTCTACCTTAAAACTAGGCTCCCAAGTATCACTCTCCCGTGACCAGCGTAGTATCTGTCGCATGGTGACCCGGTCTTTGATTGGGGGGTTGATGTCTGTGGGTGTCGATGTCCAGAACCTAGATGCAACCGCAATTCCCGTGGCTCGAACCGTGGTACCAACCCTAGGGGTCTCCGGAGGTATCCATGTGCGAGTGCATCCTGACCGACCAGATCATATCCTGATCGAAGTTATTGATGCCAAGGGAATTAATATCAGCAAGGGTAAAGAGAAAAAAATTGAGGGGGCTTACTTTAAAGAAGACCTAAGACGAGTCCAGATCAATGATATCGGCAATGTTAACTACCCGATTCAGTTAATCGATATCTACGGTACTGCCTTTGAGAAGCATCTCAATGTAGAGGCAATTCGCAACAGTAGTGCTAAGGTAGTTATTGACTATGCTTATGCTGTGTCTGGTGCGGTGTTACCCCAACTGTTAGCGAAATTTGGGGCTGATGCAGTAGTCCTCAATGCCAGTTTGAAACAAACAGCTATCTCCACAGAAGAACGAGAGAGTTTGCTCAATCAGCTGGGTCAGGTGGTCGAGGCCCTAAAAGCCAATTTTGGCGTGCAGGTCTCTGCTAATGGGGAACAGCTGATTTTGGTTGATGAATCGGGAATCTCGATTCGAGGTGAGGTATTGACTGCACTGATGGTCAATATTATGTTAACCTCTAATCCCAGGGGAACTGTGGTGGTTCCAGTCCAGACATCAAGTGCGGTGGAACAAATTGCCCGACGCCATGATGGCAAGGTGATCCGCACCAAAGCTAACCCCACAGCACTGATGGAAGCTTCTCAAAGCAACCCCAATGTGGTATTGGGAGGTAGTTGGGACATGGGCTTTATTTTCCCCCAACTACATCCAGGCTTTGATGCCATGTTTGGAATCGCCAAGTTGATCGAGATGCTGACAGTCCAAGAGCGATCGCTTGCTGATATTCGTGCCGAACTCCCCCGGGTATGGTACAAAACCGTTACTCTGCGCTGTCCTTGGACAGTTAAGGGTAGCCTCATGCGTCATCTGGTCGAAACCCATCCCAGTGAGCAGCTCGAACTTGTCGATGGAGTTAAAATTATCAACCCGCAAAATGATAACTGGGTGTTGATTTTACCCGATGCTGGCGAACCCTTAGTTCATATTTTTGCCAACAGCGATGACCGGGATTGGGCTGAGGAAAACCTCAAGCATTATCGCAACCATGTTCAGGAATTCGTTGAAAAAGAACAAGGTGTAGAAGCACAACCTTCAGCCGTGTCATAAATCCGATTAATCGGCTCTTAACAGGCATAGCGGTGGCTTTCCTCAGGTGCGACCCAAGGGCGATTTACTCGCCCATTGGAAAGCGCACCTAAAGAGTGTTTGTAGACCTCAGGAAAGTCACCGCTATGCCCTTGTTGGTAGTTAATTGTTGGTAGGTTAAGTTCAATCAAAGAAAAGCCAAGAGTACTGGTACGCTTGTTCTATAATAAGGAGTCAACATTCAAAGGACCAGGGATATAGGAGATGAACAGCTGCATTTTAATGGCACAAATTATTCAGGATCCAGAACTGCGTTACACCTCAGAGAATCAGACACCCCTGACTCAGATGCTAGTACAATTCGCCAGTGTTAAGGCTGAGGAATCCCCATCAACCTTAAAAGTGGTAGGTTGGGGGGAATATTTGGCTAATGAAATTAAAGCAAACTATTCCACAGGCGATCGCGTGGTGATTGAAGGTAGCTTAAGGATGAATGTGATTGAGCGACCAGAAGGGTTCAAGGAAAAACGGGCAGAATTGAATGTTTCCCGGATTCACAAATTGGGAACAGATGATCACTTTGAGCCACAAGTCATGGGCTCGGAAAGAACTTTCCAGCAGACCCCAGAACCATCTCGTCCCCAAACCATAGGTGCGCTTTCCGTTGGCGAATTAAATTCGCCACGGGTCGCACCTCATGATAAGGTGGTATCCATGGAGCAACATCGGATGTCGTCATCAGTTTCTTCTCCTAACAATACCGGACAAGATTTTGCTTATACCAGCACTGAACAAAATACTGAGCAAAGCTTTGACTCTTCTTTTGGGTCTTCATCTCCTCAAAACCCAACCTCTGGTAGCCCTAGTCATCAACAAGATTTAGATGATATTCCCTTTTAGTTATTAGGAGAAAAGATTATAGCTTTTATCATAGCTATGAGGTACACAAAATGTGTTACCTCTTCCCTATTCCCTGCTCCCTGCTCCCTGCTCCCTGCTCCCTGTTCCCGACTTCTGCAAGAAGTCTATTAAATTGTGTTTCAACTTCTTTACGTACTGATCTATGCCCTCCAGCCTTATCTAGACTTGATTTGCTTTTGTTTGGCTTGGGGGATAACGATGATTCTAGTTTGGACGGTTTTGTCAGCAGTCCGAGAAAGTTTTGCTGTTGCCAAACGACTGCATCAAATTCCCTGTTCTAACTGTCAGTTTTTTACTGGTGATTATCGTCTTAAATGTACCGTGCATCCCTCTGTTGCTAATTCTGAAGCAGCAATTAATTGTATAGACTTTTGTGCAAAAAATAATTACATGACTAGGGTTTAACAGACTCGACAGTAATGCCATTGGCTTCATCCTTGCTGCTGGGGAGGAAGCCTATATAGCAATCCTAAATTATTTGTAAAATCACTGGAATTGTTAAAAACTGGTGCCTTCTCCCTTCCCTTCTGCCATCTGCCGTCTGCTTCCTGCCTTAAAGCAGACCATTTCTTTCACAAATCAGATAGGATTGCTATATATAGCAATCCTAATGAAAGCATGCGTGATGGATAACACAATTACTTACCTCACAACTGCTGACCTTGATTCCACCAGGGCCATCCTTTTAGCGCAAGCAAGCAGTCTAACTTATGATGCTTTTGATAAGCAAAACCCTGCTGAGTGTCTTGAGGTGTCTCCACCGGATGGTTATGATTTTGTAGACTACTGGACTGGTGTTGATGCGATTTTTAATAAATACAAAACTGTTGAGTGTTATGGTGTAGTGTTTCGATCTCAGCAGTCTCCTTACACTTATATATTTGCCTTTAGAGGTACTTATTCCACAGAGGATCTAATAGATACTTTTGGTGTTAATCATACAACATTTGTACCTTATCAGGAAGATGTTGTAGTGCCATCTAAGCTTAGGGTTGAATCAGGTTTCTACCATATCTATTCCAATAGTGATGGGAACACACCCTCGATGCAGAATCAGGTGTTTGCCCTAGTTGATAAATACCAAGCATCTGAAAAACCGATCGATACTCTGTATATTACTGGCCATAGTTTAGGCTCTACACTGAGCACTTTATTCACACTTGATATGGCGTTGTCTAGACCAGATATCAAGTCTGCAAGCTACAACTATGCTTCCCCTCGTGTAGGCAACCAAGCATTTGTAGAATTTTATCAACAACAGGCACCGCAACAAAACCCCGAGACACGAACTATTCGTATCCAAAATGTTTATGACAAAGTTCCTTGTGACCCATTTAAATATGAAGGATATCAGCATTTGCCCTATGCCTATCTAGTTTCATTTTCTCGAGACAACTTAATGGGTAAATTTGATGTTATAGACAATCATCATTACAAAAATTATAAAACTGTTTTGAATTGTGCGTTGGAGAGTGAAAGTGGCTTTTGTGAGAGAACCTTTGACTACGATCAGGACAAAACGATGAAGTCGGTGAAACCAGATCCTAGTCAAGTCTGTAGATATTGGTTGTAGCTCTTGGTCTGGGGTTGTCTAGCGGATTTCAAGTTTGTGAGGTACAAATTTTCTGGTTTTAGGGAACAGGGAACAGAAAAGAGGCAATAGGCAATAGGCAATAGGCAATAGGGAAAAAAGCCTGTGTACCTGATTAGACTAAAAACCGCTATATAAGAAAAGGGAAGGAGGCATATCAATAATGTATGGAATGTCTGGCGAAAGTAACGCCGCTATTCCTAAGGATAATAGCAGCTGGTGGTTTGACTCCAAAATTGATATGCTCCCGATAAATTGCTTATCTGCCTAAATAAGCAATCCGATTCAAGAAACGACTCTTCCGTGTCTTGGTTAACTTCACTTTTGCTTCGGCTTCGCCAAGCAGGAATCCGATTTGCTGCCCTTGCAGGATATTTAATGAGGGGAAACGATCTTTTTCAAACAAAAGAATGTTTAAGGAGCCACCATACTGAAAATACCCTATTTTTTCGCCTTTTGTAATCGGAACGGGGTTTTCAGAAGTGACATTCTTGAATCGATCTTCAAATATCACTGAGGCGATGGTGTTCAATCCTACTGGTATCATCGCCACATGACCATAGTTGGCGGTTTCGATTACTAAATAGCCCCGACGAAAATGTTCAAATACACTGTAGGAATATCCATAACCAACGTTGTCATCGTTCAACAAGCCCGGAAAATTATCGATACCAAAATATTCGCCTGCGACATCTTCGTTAGATTCTACAACCGTGCCAGATACGGGTGCATGGTAGTGATGATAGGTATCCGGCATGAGGATACAAGAAACAGCTGTACCTCCATCAAAGTGTTGGGCAAAACTTGAGTTATTTAAAAGCTCCACAACATTCAAATATACTGTTTTTACAGCAATTTTTGTTTCTAGGGTTAAGTCGTTAACAATCATATTGATAACGCTATCTGCTGGAGCCACCACTACAGAGTCGTCATCTGGTGAAGTAATCGGTCTGGGATTTGCTTCTGGGTTTAGATTCCGGGCAAAAAATTGATTAAAATTCTCAAATCCTAGATAAGGGTCTTGCTCATTTGGACAATAAAACTCAGAACAGACTGCCGTTGCACCACCAAGATCATTAACCCATGTTTGAATAAGTTCTTGGGAGTCAGTAGAATCAAAGTATTTGCCGCGCACTTCTACAAAATCTGCGGTCATCTGATAACCAGCACCTTTGGTCACAAAGGCCAAGCCGTATTCATTTTTATAATATAGCCAGCTAAACTTTTGAATGTAATCTAATCCAGTGGGAACTAATGGTTCCCAAACGTACCAATCTGTAAAGAATTGGCACAGGTCATCTATTGTTTTGTTTCGCCAATCATAGGTGTAAGTTCCCTGTGGATCATCTTCTAAAATTTCCTCAGGAATTGGTTTGACATTTTCCACCGCTGCATCGAAATAGGTTTTAAAACCTTTGGTGTCCTCAGTGTACCACTGATTGATAGTCGCGAGAAACTGTTGAAATTCTGGGTTTTGAGGATCTGCTGTTCTTTGCTGTATACTCATACTCTGCTCGTTCAGTTAATTTTCTACCACTTAGCTGTGCTAAGTATCTACATATATCAGACGTTTGTCGCTGACAACCTTTAGATAATAACTGGCTTTTTACTCAATAACAATGCACCTTAATCAACCTTAATATTAATCAACTTTAATTAATATGGTTGAATATAAATATCCTTAAATATGCTCACGCCTAGATTCACAAGTAAAGGAATTTGTCAAGACCCCTAAATCAAAGTAATTTTGTCTAAATCTACAAACTATTAATTTGGTCAATCCCCTAAAATCAAGATTTTTGGACGCGATCGCGTAGCGTCTCTTTCAGAGAATCGCTTTTAGAGATTAGCGTTCCCGTAGCGTCTCTTTCAGAGAATCGCATTTTCCTTCTATTTCTGCATCAATTTCATCACGATAGGCTGCTATATCTGCTAAAACCTCATCAAACAGAGGGTTATTTGCATACATACCAGAAAATTCCATCCAAGGATGTTCATTATTGGGAGATTCAACTTCCAAAGAAATGATTTCTGCTTGAGCTAAACGCTCAGTCAAAACTTGGCGAATATTAGCGTTTGCTTCTTTTTTTTTCTCAATCCTGCCCATAGCGCATAAGGTGATAGCTTACGTTATTATAGCAAATCAGTAATTTCTATTTTATCGTTACAATCTCCGCGCTCATTAAACCTTGTCTGTTTTAGGAGCTACTGCTCCCAGCGCTATCGTGAAAATTACTAGTTATAGCTATTCTCTCTGCCATGAGGTAGAAACTTATCCCCCTAAATCCCCCTTAAAAAGAAACCGATCCCCCTAAATCCCCCTTAAAAAGGGGGACTTTAAGGCAATAAACGCTATCACAAAATACTAGTTTTAAAAATAAGCGATCGCTAATCTTATAAAAGCGATTATCTGAAAGATACGCTACGCGATGAAGCTTCGCTTCCGCTAAAAGCGATCGCTTATTTTTTATTAATCCCAAAACTCCCAAAAAAAACTTCTCAAAACCCTTGACAATTAAAATTATAATCATTACAATAATCACTACTAACCGAAATTAAATTTTTTATGATGTCACAACAATTCAGCCAAAACTTCAAGAAACAACCTGCTCATCAAACTCTGAAAGGTTCTCGTGAAGCAGTAATTTATAGCATGCAGATGCTTTACGCATTAGGCTATGCAGAGATAGCGGAATGGACCCCTCTGGAACCGACTGATGTTCCAGGGGAAGTGATCACTACAATTACCAAGTATTGGTTGTTGCCATAACACTTTACATTTCTGGGGGGGTTTCCCCCCGGGGGCCTTGGTTTTGGTCGAATCAGATAGGAACTGATCAGGTTAAGTTTGCTAATTTTGTGACATAAGAAATTGAAATAGTCGTGGATAGTATTTCTACGGCTATTTTTTTTTGATACTTATCGAAAGAGGGAATTTAGAATTTAGAATTTAGAATTTAGAATTTAGGCGTAGGGTGTGTTAGGGACGGGCTCGCCAAGACGCAAGCCATAGCAAGTGTTAGGTTGTTGCCCGTAACGCACCACCGCGTCAAATAGCATGCATTGAGATGCACCCGTTTTGGTTGTGGTCTATACCTGGCGAGGTGATCAAATTCGTTTGATTTCAGCTCGCAAAGCCACTCGTACTGAACGTAAACAATATCTGGAGGGATGAAGATGGAAGCTGAGTATGATTTTAGTCAAGGTAAGCGTGGCGCGATTGACCCGATGCCATCTGGTAAAACTCGGATCACAATTTGTTTAGATAATGATGTTATCGAGTGGTTTCGTGAGCAGGTACATCTATCTGGTGGAGGCAATTATCAAACCTTGATTAATCAGGTGTTGCGTCAGCACATTCGGCATCAATCGATAGAAGTAGAAGGAGATCAGGAAACTATTCCGATCACAGAAATTATTCAAAGTCAATAAGCTTGATAACATTATCGCTCCGGTAACGATTAAGGAATTTCATATAAATATTTGAAGGGGAAGTTATTAGGATAAAAGTTTGATTGACTATAGTTTTTTAAGACAATTCGTGATCCTGAAAATGTTTATACTCACATCTGGCACCATTGGGATTAATCGTCGGTGGGCAGTGCCTATCTAAGCACAAAGCTGAGGTGATCTGATCTGTCTCAAGCACTGCCCACCCTACTTGCTAACTGGCGACAAACGTCAGAACAGTTTTCAATAGAAAGCCGTCCTAGAAGGAGGGGGCTTTAAACCCAATTTTTTTAGTAAGCTGCCCAACGGGGGTCAGATTGGTAGCGTACAATCACAGGATGAGCAAGGCGGTTGACCTCGACATTACCCAACTTAATATCTCCTGGCAGCTCAAACAAGGAGTGTAAAATGCCTGGGGTCAGAAAGCGAGTTGATACGGATAAATTGAGGGTGTCCGGCTGAATCGATCGCCTTGATGCTAGGACAAAACCCCAAGGCCCAAAGCTGGGGACATCTATAACATAGGGATGAACTAATAGTCCCACATTTTCCAAGGTTGCGGCAATACAACTCAGAACATTGGGAGCAAAAAAGGGACTAGATGCCTGAGTCACAAAAATGCCTTTGTCTGCTAATCGCGGTAAGAGACGGCGGTAGAATCCTTCTGCATAAAGCTTGGCAATAATCTTTTGATCGGGGTCGGGAAAGTCGGCAATAATCACATCAAAGGTTTCGTTGAGTGCGGGTGCCCTAATGAAAGCATCAGCATACAACACTTCGACACGGGGGTCGGAAAAAGAGTTATCGTTAACTTGGACTAATTGAGGGTGATGACTAGCTAACTTGACAACCTCGCTGTCTAAATCGATGAGTAGGACTCGTTCGACTTCTGGCCATTTGAGCACTTCCCGCAAGGCCATACCATCACCTCCACCCAACACCAGAACCCGACGCCTACCAACACTAGCACTCATGGCGGGATGCACTAAAGCTTCATGGTAGCGGTATTCGTCGAGGGTGGAAAATTGCAAATCGCCATTGAGGAAGAGACGAACATCCTGTCCTTGTCGTGTGAGGACAATGCGTTGGTAGGGAGACTGGATGCGGGTGATCACTGGCCCACTATACAGAGTATTTTCCAGCTTGTCGCTAATCGGAATGGCTAAGGGAGCCAAGGTAAACAGGAGAATACCTAGGGTTAAACCCAAATATCCCCAGGGCCGCAGTCTGGGAAAGCGTCTGCCAATGGCAAACACCATCAAGGCCGGTAATGACCCTAAGACAAAAGCCGTAGGAAATAAACCGATAATGGGTAATAAGAGGATGGGAAAAGCCAGGGAACCCAGTAGTGCTCCCAAATAGTCTAAGGCTAAAACACCTGCTAATGCTTCCCGCACCCCTTTGTCCAATTCCAGAATTCGGGTCAGTAGCGGCACTTCCAGTCCTGCTAGTACTCCCAGGACAATAGTGACGAAGAATAAACCCAGCCAGATGGAACCATTCCTAACAAATACAGCAAATAGTCCTAAAGGCAATAGGGCAGTTAGGGGAGCAATGAGTAGTTCAACTTTGACAAAGACTAAGAGTAGTTGGTGTTGTAGAGATGGGGAATTGGTCTGATTGACAGCAATAAACTGACTCAGGTAAGACCCTAGACCCATTGCTGCGAGAAATACTCCAACGGAAATACCATAGGATAGAGCTTGATTCCCTACCAAGTAACTTGCTAGAGTTCCCAGCAACAGTTCTACCGCTAGTCCACAAATTGAGGAAACCGCAGCAGCAATCATGAGCAACCAACGCTGGTCCCGTTTGAGGGATGGGATGCTAGAGTTAGGTATCGGTTTCCCATCTGATATCGCATCTTCCATCGTCTATTTCCCGGTAGCCGGACCGCCTCCGCGAAAGCTACCATAGTCTGAGCGATTGGGGGACGATTTCCAAATACCTAGATAATAGTAACCGGATAAATATGTCCGATGTCGGGGCCAGTAGTTATTTTGTTTTTCTTCCCGCAGGACAAGGGCTGAACGCTGAGTGTAACCTGCGATTATGGTAAATAGTGCGATCGCAACTGTCGTCGCTGTCAAAATTTTAGTCAACATGGGATCAATTCCTGGATGGAAAATAGAAGTAGTGCGAGCATCTTGCTCGCGTAGTGGGAGCATCTTGCTCGAAGCCCGTGAAACAGCTAAAACTGTTTGACACTCCCCTAGCTGTTTCTAATATCATGTCCGGTTGAATACTTATACTAAGGGCAAAAACAAGGCAGAAGGCAGAAGGCAGAAGGCAGAAGTAAAGAAGTAAGGTTTCATCGAATAAGGTTTTTGATAACTAATTATCCGGACATGATATAAGCTATTCATGGCGTATCAAAGGTTGGACTAATTTTTACCACCTCAACGCTTGTGAAGGTACGGTTGCCATCAATAACTCTCAAGGTTGTGCGATCGACAGATGCATCTGGGCATACTTCCACATAGAAGCCATAGGAACTGCGAGATTCCAACAGGAAGAATGTTTGTAGTTTACCTGTTGCTCCCTTGATCTTGCCGTTGTTTTTGAGATAGGTCATAGGCAAGGGAAACGAATGGTTATAGATTTGCTCACCATAGGAGTCCTTGAGAAAAAGGCGAACTTCTAGTTTTGATGGGGAAGTTTCATCTGCCTTAACATCAACTTTAACCCGCACAAGGCGATTTGCACCACCGACAGTAGCGCGATCGCTGGGGTCGCTATCGTTAATCGTTTTGAAGATGGCTTTTTTCCCGGTTAATGGCGTTGCATATAAAGTCATCAAGGTCAGACATAATGTCCCCACTAAACCTGGCCAAAGATAGCGCGTATCTATCACTCCATTTTGGACAGTTACCTGAAACGGCACTGGTTGATCAAGTACTTTTCCTGATGTATCCCCATACTCCAAAACTGCAATGGCAATGGTCACCATCTCTTCCTGCTTGGCGCGAACATCAAGTCCTGCTAACAGGTCATCGTCTTGCCAACTACCAGACTCCCCATCATCATACCAAGTTCCTGATTCATTCCAGGCTTGCTTGATGGCGGAGGCGAATGCTTGACCTTGGCCATCGAGTAACTGGATTTCATAAGTAACCCATCGGTTAAGGGGAATTTTTGCTTTAGCTTCTATGCGAAGAGCACCAATCAGCTGGCGCTTGAGGGACAGTGTTTGAAGTTGCAGCGGTTCCTCTTCCCTGGCACTGACGGTAGTAGATAGCAGTGTTTTCTGGAACCGATAACCATGGAATAAGGCTAAAAATACCAGTAGTGTAGACCCGATAGCAATATAAGGGCAGGGGTCGATAAAACCACTAGTACGTTGAGTTTGAATAGTCACTGGTTTTTATTGTGTCTGTATAGACTATTATCTACACCGAGCCAGAGGTGATGTCCACAAACTCCAGTTTTTAGCACCAGTGATAATTGTCTGACCAAAGTAGAAAAGAGTTTTTGTACCAACACGACAGGCATATTCCAATTCTAAATTATAAATTCCCAATTCTAAATTATAAATTATAAATTCCCAATTCTAAATTATCAAAAATTTAACAAATCAAAAGTTTTTTTCTTTTCCTATTCTGTGTTGGAGACATCGGTGATTCTGGAAGAGTTTTTGGCCTAGTTGGAGAAGATGGCAAACTAGGGTGTTGGAGAGCAATGTTCCTACTATGCAGAGTTAGTTGCCGCCGACACCAAGCAAAATGCAGGATATTAATACCCATTTCCCACAGCAGTGCGGATCATCTCTCGTGGTAGAGCAAGCTCTTCATCTAGTCCCCAAGCAGCTGATAAATTACCAACTATAATGACAATTCCTCCCCCAATCAACATTTTAATTGGTTGTCCTTGAACAGAGGGAAGAGCCGCAAAGCTAACGCTACGCGATGAAGCGAAGCTTCCGCTAACAGCGATCGCTTATTTTTTATTAACCATAAAAATCCCAAAAAAAACTTTTTAAAACCCTTGACTACTCAAATCATAATCATTACAATAATCAATATAAACCGAAATTAAGTTTTTTATGATGTCACAACAATTCAAGCAAAACTTCAAGAAACAACCTGCTCATCAAACTCTGAAAGGTTCTCGTGAAGCAGTAATTTATAGCATGCAGATGCTTTACGCATTAGGCTATGCAGAGATAGCGGAATGGACCCCTCTGGAACCGACTGATGTTCCAGGGGAAGT
>NZ_JAAHHE010000028.1:0-11888 GCF_010692525.1 Moorena sp. SIO3B2 | reverse complement strand
CTGCTCATCAAACTCTGAAAGGTTCTCGTGAAGCAGTAATTTATAGCATGCAGATGCTTTACGCATTAGGCTATGCAGAGATAGCGGAATGGACCCCTCTGGAACCGACTGATGTTCCAGGGGAAGTAATCACTACAATCACCAAGTATTGGTTGTTGCCATAACACCTTAAATTTCTGGGGGGGTTTTCTCCCCCGGCCAAGGTTTTGGTCTGGTTTTGTAGCGTGACCTTTGGCTAATCAGAGCAGGTTATATTTGCTAATTTTGTGACATAAAAAATTGAAATAGTCGTGGATAGTATTTCTACGGCTATTTTTTTTCACTTTACTCCCGACTCCCAACTCCCGACTCCCGACTTCCTAGTATAAAAAATGCTATAGCAATCCTAAATCAATTGATAGAATGTTTGTTCCCTGTTCCCTACTCCCTGTTCCCTACTCCCTGCTCCCTGTTCCCTGTTCCCTGTTCCCTTTGGTATATAATTAAAAAAATAACCTTTAATTCAAAAGCGATGGAAACTCAAGACTTAAAAACACTGATTAAAGAAAGCATCCGAGAAGTTTTGAGAGAAGAAAGACTCTTACTCTGTCATATGTTAATGCCTTACGTTAGTGATCAAGAGCAACAAGAGCTTGACACCAGCTTTGGCTTACCTCAAGACTATGAGACTGAAGAAGTAACTGATCTAACAGATGGGATTAAAAATGACTATTAAATTCCGCAAGAGTGCGATTAAATTATTAGAGTCTGCTGATAATTAAACTATTCCCATCACATAAATTATTCAAACTCAAGGAGCTTGTAAAAATTATCGTTACGGTAACGAACAAGGAATTTTATATAAATATTTAAAGGGTAAGTTATTAGGATAAAACCTTGATTGACTATAGTTTTTTAAGACAATTCGTGATCCTGGAAATGTTTATACTCACATCTGGCACCATTGGGATTAATCGTCGGTGAGTAGTGCCTACCTACGCCTAAAGGCCAGCTGATCTGATCTGTCTCAAGCACTGCCCACTCTACTTGCTAACTAAACTATACTTCGGTTGCTATAAATCCCAATAGCTATAATTTCAGTGGAAGAATAATAGTGAGTGGCACACTACTGTATCACCCCCACTTCCTATCGTGAGGTTTGTTGCGTATCTCAAACGGTGTTCAGGAAATGAATCAAAACCTATCTGTTAAGGGAGCAGCAATTTTAGCCACCGTTGTCGGTGTGATGGCAATGGGAGTGGCTTTCCCTAGGTCTAGCTGGGGGCAAAGTATCATTGCTCAACAACCCAGTTCACCAGGGAGTGAAAGGGCTGAAGAGTTATCCCTAGCAGAAGCCTCTCAACTCAATCAGCAAGCCATTGAGCTTTTTCAGCAAGGAAAGTACTCAGAAGCGATTCCCCTAGCTGAGAGAGCATTAGAGATTCGGCAGGAAATCTTGGGAGAAGAACACCGTGATGTGGCAGAAAGCCTCAATAATCTAGCATTCCTCTACTTTTACAAGGGGAAATATCCGAAAGCCGAACCCCTCTATCAACAAGCCTTAGCACGGAAGAAAAAACTGCTCGGTCAAGACCATCCCGATGTAGCAACCAGCCTCAATAATCTGGCATTACTCTACAAAAGCCAGGGCAGATATGTTGACATACTCACCGTCCTAGAAGAACGGTGATTCTTGACAGATCATCGGGGTGTGCTGCCGAACGCGCCCCGCGTGACCTACGGTCTCAACAGTCTTATCGCCCCTCCTTGCCCATTTAGAGTCATGCCGATGCCCCATGCCGACTTTTTCTATGTTTCTAGCAGCGTTTATGTCTCTGTCCTGCTCGGTTCCACAATTAACACAGAGTATTGAGCGTACGGACAAATCGAGTTTCCCCCACTTGAACCCACAATCTGAGCAGATTTGACTAGTGGGTTCCCAACGGCTTATAACCCGAAAATCCCTGCCATATTTATCTGATTTTGCTTGAGCTAGACTCCTAAATTCTGACCAACCTTGCTGGCTAATAGCTCGCGCTAGTTTGCGATTTTTGACCATTCCTGACACGTTAAGGTCTTCTAGGACAATTACTTGGTTCTCGCTGACTATCCTAGTTGAGAACTTATGCAGGAAGTCTTTCCTTTTGTTGGCGATTTTATTATTTAGTCTTGCGATCTTAATGCGAGTTTGCTCCCTCCGGTTAGACCCCTTGGCTTGTCTAGCAAACTTTCGTGTTTGTTTGCGTAATTTTCGATCTAGTTTTGAATAGTCAGGACTCTTGACATGACCCCCATCACTCATTACCGCGAAAGTCTTGATACCTAGATCAATCCCAATGCTTTGGTTCTTGGCATCAACTTGAACAGGCTCAATATCTACTACAAAGCTCAAGAAATAATTGTTAGCACAATCTAAGATAATGGTCACAGAGCTTGGATCAGATGGCAATTCCCTAGACCAGATCGGTTTGACTACCCCAATCTTGGCTAAGTAAACTCCATCACCTTGAATAGAGAAACCTCTGCGAGTTAATCTTGCTGATTGATTATTGGAACGCTTTTTGAATCGTGGAGACCTAACTTTTCGTCCTTTTCGTTTTCCATTGTGCGACTCAAATAAGTTCTTAAAAGCAACTCCCAAATCAGCTACGGACTGCTGCAAAGGAACGACTGACACTTCAGACAACCATTTTCTTTCTTCGGTCTTTTTAGCCTGAGTTATGACCAGTTTCTGTAAGTCTCCAGATTTTAGAACCTTCTTAGATTTCTTGCAAATAGCCAGAGCATCGTTCCACACGACTCTGACACAGCCAAACAGCCTAGCTAAGTCCTGTTTCTGTTGGTCAGTTGGATAAAAACGATATTGGTATCTTGCTTTCAATTGGCGTTTTATAGTTGGTCTGTACTCCGATTATAGTGTAATCTACAAGATTTGACAATGGGTTTACGGAATATTGGCACAGTATTAAGCTCCTTGCAAATGCACCTAGTATGCGTAACTAAGTACCGCCAAAAAATATTGACCACTGAGAGTCTCGCGGCCATTGAAAATTCGTTCAAAGAAGTGGCTAAGAAAATGAATTTTTAAATTAGAGAACTTAATGATTTGTTCGCGTTCGCCTTTGGCGTGGCCTACGGCCAAGCGTGGCCTACGGCCTCAAGTTACCGTAAGAATAAAGGAGCCAAAATTCGCCAAGTTTTAACCAAAGGTGCGCTTTCCGTATTAAGAATTAAATTCGCCACGGATCCCACCTCTTTTACGTATAGCTGAACAACCATAAAGGCTCCTTTATTCTAAGGTTTCGTCTCCTAGAAGGACAGGGCTTGAGACCCATTTTTTTGGTCAATATCGAGCTGCCCTCCAGTCCCTAGCCACAGATTCTCCCTTGAGTGATCAACAAGCTCTAGAGATTCTCTGTGCCAGAGATGCACTCAACAATGCCCTCACTGAGGAACCCTTCATACCTGCAGAGCTTCTAGAGTGCATCCATGAGCTAGATGCCCAACTCCAACAACACAAACAACGGATTGACCAAGCTCTGGAACTTTCTACCTATCGCCACAGTCTACCAGCAAAGCCTAAGGGCTGGTGGTGGTATTTGGATCAACAGCGTCCTCCTCATCGGCTAGATCGTTACGACTGGGTGTTTAAGGGTCTGACCTTTGGAGGTTGGAGTGTCAGTCTGGCTCTGCTGGTCAATATTGCCAGTCGCTTCTTAACTGGTGGTCCCGATGTGGTTGGCACTTTCGCCATCATTGTATCAACTCTGATCACTCTGCTAAAAGCCAAAAGTGACTTTACCGAAGAAGAGCAAAAAGATAACGATTTCTCAGAAGCATTGAAAAAAGGTTTTGACGAATTGCTAACTGGTTTGAAGGTGCCTAAGTTTCTTCATGCTGAAACTAAGTGTTGCTCCACTCTCGCTCTACTGTTGGTATTCCTAGGGTTTTGGTATAGCCTACCCAAGATTTCAGCTATTTACGATCAACGTGGCTTAGGGCACTATCGAGCCGGTGAGCTTAGTAGTGCCGAAGCCGACTACCACAGAGCGATTGCCCTTGATCCTGATAATGCTAACGCCCATTATAACCTGGCCATAGTTTATGAAGACTGGTTACAGCTCAAGAAATCAAAGCAAGAGTACCAGTTGGCGGTAAGTGCCAAGATGCCTAGGGCATACAACAACTTGGCCAGACTCTATATTCGAGAGGGGGACTATCCTAAAGCAGTCAGCCTTGTAGTTGAAGGTCTAAAACTGACCACAGAGCAATCAGTTTATCCAGAGGATAAATACAATTTCTATAAAAATCTCGGGTGGGTAAGATTCAAACAAAATCGGGATGATGAAGCTAAAATTGCCCTGAAAAAAGGTATCAACATTGCTAAGAATCCAGATGTGGCAAACTATCTGCCCAATCGTGCCTCTGCCTCTTGTATTTTAGCTCAGGTACTTGAACGCCAGGAAAAACCTGAAGCTCTCCAGGAATGGGAAAATTGTCGCGATTTAATCATCGGAAATCCTCTGATTTTAAAACCAAACCAATGGCTGGCTCTAACTAATGATTTAGGAATAGGAAATCCTTGGATTCCAGAAGAAGACACCTGGTTACATCTAGCTAATCAACGTATTGAGAAAGCTCAACAACAGAAACAAAGGCCATGATTTGGAAACGTCTATTCTCCATCTCCCTACTTTCCACGGTTCTAATCGCGATCGCAGCTCCAGCGACTACTCCGGCTGAAGGTCTCTACTACATTGCAGCTCTGACAGGGAATGTTCAAGTGAAACGTCCCCTGTGGTTTGGTTATGATCGAGCTCACCAAGGAGATATCCTCAAGCTCACAGACCGGATCTGGGTCAGAAACCCTCAGTCCTCTGCTACAGTGTTTTGCAATCATCTCAGTAATTGGCAGGTTCCTGTAGGAAAAGCTTTTAAGGTGTCTAAAGGTTGCTCAGATTCAGGAATATTATCAGATTCAGGAATATTGTTCCGAGCGGACGATCCCCTAGCACCTGGACGTGACATCGAGAATGAGGAACTTCCCTACCTGATCAGTCCTAGGAATACAGCACTACGTCCTAATCAACCCCTGACCCTGCGCTGGCATGCCGTGAAAAAAGCCACCCACTATGATGTTACTATTAAGTATCTGGCAACACCAGTGTGGGAAAAACGGGTATCTGAACCCATAGTTGATTACCCTGATAGCTCCCAACTCCGACGGGATCGGGATTATTTTATAGTGGTGACTGCTAGTACCGGTGTGTCTTCACCGGAAAATCCCAATCAAGAGCCAGCTCCCACCATTACCCTACTGACGGATGAGCTGGAGCAGGAGCTAAAGAAGAACCTAGCTCTGATTGACACACAAAATCTGGATGCAGATGCCAAAGCTCAGGGGCAAGCTCATCTTTATCACAGCACTTGCCAAGATCAAAATTACCTCAACACTTGTCTCAATCAGGATGCCATTGAGGTTTTAGAAACAAGAATCAAAGCTGGTACAGAAAATCCTGCCATTTATCAGCTTCAAGCTGACATGTATAAGCGCATTGGACTAAAGCGAGAGGCTCAGCAGCGTTACCGCACAGCCCTGGCACTGGCCACAAAGGCTAATAATTTGCCATTGCAGGCGGAAATTCAAGAACAGCTTGGTGAGATTGCCCACAACCTAGAAGAGTTTGCTGAAGCAGTTGAATGGCTAGAGGCTGCTGAGGGAATTTACCAAAAGCTTTTTAATTTGGAAGATCCAGAGGCACAAAGCAAGTTAGAGGAGCTAAAGCAGAATATTGAGGATTCTCGACAGAGGATTTGAGGGTGGAAGTAAGTAGTCAGTGGTCAGCTATCAGCTATCAGCCATTCGTGTAGCGTGGCCTAAAGGCCAAGGCCAATGGCTGACCGCTGACCCCTGACCGCTGACTGCTTTAGGTTTGTTATGATCACCTTTTGGACAAATGTTGTTGAAACGGAAACCAGATGAGTGACTTGGATTCAGGGAAGTATCGGCAACTACTAGTAGAAGTCAAGCAGCGCATTCGCGAGGCTCAGTACCAATCCCTCAAAGCAGTCAACAAGGAATTAATTAGTCTTTATTGGGATATTGGAGGGTTAATTTTTAGCCGTCAACAGGGAGAAACCTGGGGTAAGTCAGTGGTGGAACAACTAGCAAAAGACTTACAAGCGGAGTTTCCAGGTATCAGTGGCTTTTCGGTTCGTAATATCTGGAATATGCGCAATTTATATCTCACCTACTCTCAAAATGAAAAACTGCAACCATTGGTTGCAGAAATTGGTTGGAGTCATAATTTGCTTATTATGCAAAAGTGTAAAGATGACTTAGAGCGAGAGTTTTATATCCGGATGACGCGGAAATTTGGCTGGACAAAAAATGTTTTGATTCACCA
This sequence comes from Moorena sp. SIO3B2, assembly GCF_010692525.1. NCBI lineage: Bacteria > Bacillati > Cyanobacteriota > Cyanophyceae > Coleofasciculales > Coleofasciculaceae > Moorena > Moorena sp. SIO3B2. The sequence goes on along the minus strand of NZ_JAAHHE010000028.1, from coordinate 5,502 downwards.
AATAGAGAATCAAACCTACGAGAAAACGTTGCTGAATCAAACTAATTTTGAACAGACAGTTTCCGAGGATATTCGTAAGCAAGCTAAGTTAGCCGTTAAAGATGAGTACACCTTTGATTTTTTGGAACTAGCTGATCAGTACAGTGAGCGTCAGTTAGAGCAAGCAATTATAGCTAAAGTCGAACCATTTTTACGAGAAATGGGAGGGATGTTTGCCTTCATTGGCAGTCAGTATCGCTTAGAAATTAGCAACAAAGAGTATTTTATTGATTTGCTGTTATTTCATCGCAGTCTCAAATGTTTGGTAGCAATCGATTTAAAAATCGGGGAGTTTTTGCCGGAATATATAGGCAAGATGCAGTTTTATTTAGCAGCGTTAGATGACAAAGTTAGGCTAAAAGAGGAGAATTATGCCATAGGAATTATTCTGTGCAAGTCTAAAGATAAGACCATTGTGGAATATGCGTTGAAGGAGTCAAACAAACCGATTGGTGTTGCTACTTATCGAATAGTTTCAACGTTACCACAACAATTGCAGAATCAACTTCCTGCACCTGAACAAGTGGCTTTGTTATTGGAGGGGGTGGAGTGATAGTAAGCATACAGCGGTTTGCGTAGCGTGTGCGTAGCACATAAGCTGTTCGCGTAGCGTGCGCGTAGGGCATAAGCTTACTCGTTTAGAAATTAGCAACAAAGAGTATTTCATTGATTTGCTGTTATTTCATCGCTATCTCAAATGTTTGGTAGCAATCGATTTAAAAATCGGGGAGTTTTTGTCGTAATATATAGCCAAAATGCAGTAGCTCAGAGTGATGAGGTGGAATTGTGAATCAGTTTATGCTAGCAGCATTTAAAGAGGCTCAGATGGGTTTCCAAGAGGGAGGAATACCGATCGGTTCAGTTGTGGTTAAGGGTGGTGAAATTGTAGGGCGTGGGCACAACCGGAGAGTCCAAAAAGGTAGTGCAATCCTTCATGGCGAGATGGATGCTCTTGAAGATGTTGGCTCTCAACCTGCTTCTTTTTATCAAGATGTCGTTTTGTACACTACATTGTCACCATGCAGTATGTGTACTGGCGCGATTTTGTTGTACAAGATCCCCCATGTTGTGATTGGGGAAAACAAAACGTTCTTAGGTGAAGAAGAATTACTTCGTTCTAGAGGTGTTATTGTTGAGGTTTTAAACGACGATAGTTGCTATCAATTAATGCAAGACTTTATTCTGAATAACTCTAAACTTTGGAATGAGGATATTGGTGTTGTTGATAATAATGATTTATAGCGTTTGTCGCATTCATGAGGTACAGTATTATTTGAGGTGGATTCCCTGTATTGATGCAGCGCATCGCTATTCCAGATTAACTCTTATCTGTTCCGGTGATCCGCTGTTCCCTGTTCCCTAAAATCCCGAGTGTACCTCATAGCTATGATAATTGCTATAATTTGAATTACTGCCGAAATTAGCCAGCAGTAATAGGGATGAGCAAACTACTCATCTTTCCAAGATAATACCGATTTTTAAGAATTACAAAAATCCGATGCACCTATGACGTTATTCGTTAGGGTCAAGGCAGAAGAGGCACTTCTTGAAGATTTTAGCTAATCTTATTCAAGGACAGATTGGGTTTGAACTACTTGTGTCAGGTAGTCAGGACTGTATCTTGGAGCTGGCTAGGTGGTCAGCAATCACCTTGTGATAGATCTTTATCATGTGATCTACCTTAACTTCCCAATCAAAATGTTGCATAACTTTATTTTGGCCCATTCTTCCCATATCAAGGCGTTTTTGGGGTGAGTGGGCCAGCGTCAGCATTGCATTGGCAAGACTATCAATAAACTCCTCTCTAGAGGAGGGTTCTACAAGAATTCCACAAGAAGTATCGAGATAATCTGCTGGGCCTCCCCAATTAGTGGCAATCACTGGAAGTCCCTTTGCCATTGCCTCAAGCACCACTGCCCCACCACACTCTAAAAGACTGGGTAAAACAAACGCATCAGACTGCTGTAATTGCTCTGAACACTTTTCCTGAGAAAGCCAACCAGCAAAAAATACTTTACCAGTATTGTGGATAGTTGTGGATAAAATCTTGAGTTCTTGTGCTTGTTTCTCTAATTTATCCCTCTCTGTTCCATCACCAATAATAGTTAAGCTGATAGGAAACTTTAGGGATGCCTGTTTAAAAGAAATCAGCAATATATCAACGGCTTTCCAGTCCACAAGCCTACCAATAAAAATATAATTTACTGTTTTTATTTCACTGTTGCTAGACGCAGATAATAGAGGCTTAAATATAGATAAATTTACACCGTTTTCTACTATTTTAATTACTTGTTTGCAGGCGACTTGAGGTAGTGCTTTTCGGGTTCGCTCATTTGCCACTATGAGTAATGCTGCCTGTTTCTTTCCAGGTATCAATTGGTTCATAATATTTAAAAACTTCCGTCCCAAAAATATGGTTAAATTGACAGTTTTCTTTTGGAGTTTATGAAAACCTGGAGGATAGTCCATACCACCATTCATAGGACCAATAATGATCGGTACACCCATTCCAAACAGCATAGATGGCTCTTTAGGGGATACTGGAATCGGTTGATGAATAATATTGATCTGCTCCTGCTTAACAATACGGCCAATGATTTGCCGCTGGGTCAGCTGGGTCAAAAGACGCATAACTAGCCCTAGGGTAAAGTAGGATAAACGGGTAGGCAGCAGATTACCTAACTGCCACAACATACGATGCCAAATGGTGTCAGGAACATAAGCAATATGTTGATCTTGGGGAAATAATGCCTCTAATTCTGCACGAGTGCGTTCGTGTACGACTAACCAAGTAGGAATTCCTCGTTGGCGCAAAATTCGATAGTAATGTAATGGAAGAGCTGCTTCACCACCAAACTTTGCAGATGCATGTTCCGCTGCAATCAATACTCGAAGGTTCATATTATATACCCTATGTTCTGTGATCTGTTTATCCACTAGCACCCGGGATTGACCTTTGGTCACGCTACGCCATGCGACCTAGGAGCCGCTAAAACCGATCGACTACACTTACTTTGTCACTCTAATTACCTATACAGGGTCAATGTATATTGTCAATAAACTACTAATATTTCTTAATAAACTCGGCCTTATTGTGCTTGTTGACAATGTATTTTCCACATATAGCAGTCTTAAATGATTCGTGAAATATATTGGCCACGCTGCGCGAACGCCAAATCCCTATAACCCTTGCCCAGCAACGATTACCGATTTTGCTGATTTTACAAATGATTTGGGTGCGGCTCTTCTAGAAATACGGTATTATTTAAAATAAGAAAACTAACAAGCTTGTCAGAGTAAGGCTTTGAGTCAAAAAAACCGTTAAGGGACGTTTCTTGTACATAAGTGGAAAACCGGGGTTAAATTCAGAGATATGCAAGCATCGTACTCAAATGAAGACATCTTCTTTTCACCAGCACGAGAGCTATTTGAAGAAATCGTAGAGTGGTTGGGTTCAGATCGGGTTTGCGGTGCGCGAGCATGGGGAGTTAGAGAACAAATTACTGGAGAACGGGTACGAACTATTAAGACGGCAACTGCCGCGGTTATTTTGATAGACGTAGTGATGACGAGATTGAAGGTGAGTGTTTGGGTAGTGACCAAGCCAGAAGAACTCATAAGAAGAAGTTGACTCGTAAACTGACCACCTTATTTGGAACCGTAAGAGTCAATCGAATTGGTTATGGAGGAAGGAAGCTCAATTCCCTGAGTCCATTGGATGCGGAATTAAACCTACCGCCATCCCAATATTCCCACGGACTGACAGAGCGAGTCGCAGTAGAAGTAGCCCGTTCGGGGTTTGGTGAAACAGTAGAGATAATTTCCCAAACAACCGCAGCCAAAGTTGGTAAGCGTCAAGTGGAAGAATTAGCCTTCAATAGTGCCTGTGACTTTGACCAATTTTACCACCAGCAACAATCACATATAGAGCAATCTCCACAAACAGGGGAAATAGTAGTGATTACTGTTGAGGGTCTTGGTGTAGTGATGCTAAAGGAAGATTTACGTGCTCATAAAAGAATTAGGGCGCTGGCAAAGAGCAAGAAGTTAAATAAACGATTAACCCTTGGTGAAAAACGAAACTCGAAGCGAATGGCTACAGTAGCTTCGGTTTATACCATTGACCCATTCGTTCGCACACCTGAACAAATTGTCAATCCGGAAGGGGAGGAGCTTGATATTAAAGAACTCAAAAGACCCAAGCCTCAATCCAAGCGTGTTTGGGCAAGCTTAATTAAACAGCCAGAAGTAGTTATTAGCGAAGCATTTGACGAGGTATTGCACCGCCGAAGCACTCAACAAAAACACTTTTGTGCTTTGGTAGATGGTAATAAAACTCAATTATCGCGCTTTGAAGAAGTTTGCGAGCAAACACCAGATTAACTTAACAATTGTTCTCGATATTATCCATGTAATTGAATATTTATGGAAGGCGGCATTTGCCTTGAACCTATCCCACTATTGTCCGAAAACTTGATAGACTGAAAATCAAGTAATCAGAAAAACTTGAACAGATAAATGCCAGGAAGATTTGAAGGATTAAGTGACATAGAATGGGAGCTGTTTGAAAAGATTTTGCCGTGTGAAGCGCAAAAGCGAGGTAGAGGTATGCCCCATGTACCATTCCGTTACGTTTTAAACACACTGCTGTACGTATTAATTACAGGATGTCGTTGGTGTGATGTGCCCAGAGGGGAACAGTGGGCATCAAAAAGTTCAGCACATCGATGGTTGAAACGATGGCAAAAAAACGGAACTTAGCGAAAAAATACAATGTAGAGTATTGGCGATCGCGCAAAATCGAGGGTTGATTAACTGGAATTATGGAGCCGTAGATGGCTCTTTTTCCCCCTGGCAAGGGAGGAGGTGAAGGAGTAGCCTATGGATATAAAGGGAAAGGAGTGTTGATACACACAGTCACAGAAGGTAATGGTATGCCCATGGCTTACAGCACCACACCAGCTAATGGGAGTGAACCGGAGCAGGTGATACCATTACTAGATAGCATCGCGCTTTGTTACAGGTAAACGGGGTCGTCCCTTGAAAAGATTCCGAGTAATAGCCGCTGACAAGGGTTACGACTCATTAGAGAAACGTTCACTGCTAAGAATTAGAGGTAAATGACCCCAGTTCCCTAAAAGAGTTGATCAGTCCTTGATGCATCGAGGTAGACCAATCAAAGATGATACACCACGATTTCAACTTTAACGAAGATTCACTTGGTATCAAAGGAAGTACCGACGGAAAGGTGGTTCGTTGGGAACGCGGCTTGTGTTGTGTTCGATGCTTTCCTTGCCAAGCGCGACTATTCATAAGCTGTTCGGCATTTAAATTGGTATAGTTGTTTCAATTAAGGATAAGACGGTGATGAGGTAAAATGAAAAGGGTATATTTTCAATAACTGACAGCAATGCCATACAGTCTAGATTTCAGAAAAAAAGTAATAAACTATATAGAAAAAGG
>NZ_JAAHHE010000279.1:0-8274 GCF_010692525.1 Moorena sp. SIO3B2 | reverse complement strand
AGAGAACACAGAACAAAGGGACTTGCTGCCACAAGTCGGTCAATCCGAGGTTTCATGTTTATCAATCAAAATGCTCCCGATTTCTCGGATTATTTCATAAAGTTGGAGTTAAGGTTTACTGATTTAATAACTCTTTCAAATAACTTTACTGAAAATTCATAAAAATATCGCAAAGGGAACAGGGAGTCGAAAGTCGGGAGAGTGAAAAAGTCAACTATTATTACTGTTCTGGATTACCTGTTCTGGATTACCTATTTTGGATTACTTGTTACCGATTCCCGTTCCCCTCCTGGGAGGGGTTAGGGCGTGTTTTCAAAGTTTTCCGCAAGATTATGATCCCCCCCAGCCCCCCTTGAAAAAGGGGGGAGCCATACTCAAATTCCCCCTTTTTTAAGGGGGATTTAGGGGGATCTCCGAGTTTGAAGACACGCCCTAGGGGTGGGTTACGATTCCCGATTCTAAATTCTTAATTCTTAATTCTAAATTCTTAATTCTTAATTCCTTCTATTTAGTCCCCTTCAAACTATCCAACTTCTTGGTTAAAAAGCCAGTAAAGATAGTAATCACTCGACGCTTTCTCTCCTTAATATTCACACTCACCGACATCCCTGATGCTAGGGGTACTGAGTTGCCTTTAATATCGATAAACTGCTGTTTTAGGGCAATTTTAGCAGGAAAACGGTAATAAGAATAAATCTGATCGGGCTCTAAAGCATCGGCTCCAATGGAGATTAATTTACCTTTGATATCACCAAATTCACTAAAATTAAAGGAATCAATTCTGACATCCACCTCCATCCCTTCTTTTACAAAACCCCGGTCTTTATTGGTGATATAAACTTCAGCAATTAGCTCATCATTCGGCACAATTTCCAGAATAGTTTCGCTACTAGTTGTCACAAAGCCTGGGCGAGCCTTTAGCTCAAAAACTTTCCCAGCTACGGGAGCTTTGATTTCGTGATACTTCAAATTTTGCTTGATTTGACTAATTTGACTAGCAATTTCCGCTATCCGTTTATCATTTTCTACAATTTGCTTACCGAGCTGACTATCGATATCCGCAATCCGTTGTTGATTCACAGCAATCCGATCCTGTAGCTCAGTTTGAGAAGCCGCAATAGTATTCGCCAATTGTGCTTTAGCTTGAGCGATCGCACTTCTAATCCGTTCTTGTTCCTGAATTAACTGGTTGACCTCAGCTTGCTGTGTACCAACCTCAGCTTCCCGTGTACCAACCTCAGCTTCACCTCTACCGACCTCTTGTTTCTGTCTACGGTATTGAATTTTGGGAACTGCTCCCTCGGTAAGTAACGGTTCAAAATCCTGTAAAATCTCCTGTTCATTTGCTAAATTAGTCTGTGCAGTCACTAAATTGTTCTTAGCTGTAGTCAACAGATTTCTAGCATTGGCTAATTGGATTTTAGTTTGCCCAAGCTGATTTTCTAGTTGCTGAATTTCTTGCTTATTCGCCGTTACCCGAGAATTGAATTCTGCCAAGTTTATCTGTAGACGAAATTGTTGATCTGAGGTCAGGTTTGCTCCACCATCAGCCCCAGTCATTTGCACTCGATACAGTTTATTTTCTGCCACTAAGTTAGCGCGGTTTTTAATCAGAAGCAAAATTTCTACTGGCAAGCTTAGCGGTTGAGTATTGGATTGAGTAGCTTGAGAGGAACCGATTTGAGCACGATAAAACTGATTTTCTTGGATTAACGATTTCTGAATTTGTTCCAGAGAAACCAACTGAGCTTGAGCAGAGGTCATATCAAAGCGAATCAGAACATCATCTGGCTTCACCAGCTCCCCATCCTTAATCAAAACCTCTGCTACCACACCACTAATCGATGCTTGAACTTCCTTAACATCCCCTTGTGGCTCTAACTTGCCCTGTGCTGGAATCACTTTCTCAATTTTTGCCACACTTGCCCAAGTAATTCCAAAGGTTGTTATCCCCACCAATCCCCAAAGAATAGCCCGCGACAAAATGCTAGGTTGTTTCAGAAAAACGCTAGGTTGTTGCGGAATAATTGGTTGGGATAATTCCTGACCTTGAATTACTTCATTAGTAGTGGTTTCAGCGTAATAGTTGTCAGTTGTGCGGTTGGATGTAATCATGATTAATTAGTAGTTATTAATTGGGTTAGGGAATTAATAATGTAGAATGTAGAATTAATAATGTAGAATTAAGAATGTAGAATTGAGAATTAATAATGTAGAATTAAGAATGTAGAATTGAGAATTAATAATGTAGAATTAAGAATGTAGAATTGAGAATTAATAATGTAGAATTAAGAATGTAGAATTGAGAATCGGGAGTCGGGAGTCGGGAGTCGGGAGTCGGGAGTCGGGAGTCGGGAGTCGGGAGTCGGGAGTCGGGAGTCGGGAGTCGGGAGTCGGGAGTAGTAATTCATCATTTATCTGAGATATTGCACCAGAAAAAAAAACTAATATCGGAAGTAATAACAATCAATTCAATTACTCAAATAATCAACTATAATCACTGTTAAGTATTCACCTCTGTTATCGATTATAATTCTACATTCTACATTCTCAATTCTACATTCTCAATTCTACATTCTCAATTTTCTATTTATAAAGACAATAATAACGCCCTTTAATCGCCATTAATTCTTGATGAGTTCCCATCTCTTCGATTACTCCTTTCGACATCATTAAAATCAGGTCAGAGTTCTTAATTGTGCTGAGTCGGTGGGTAATGAATAAGACAGTACGACCTTTAAAGGCTTCAGCTAAATTAGTACATACCCTTTGCTCCGTTTCATAGTCTAAAGCGCTGGTGGCTTCATCTAAAATTAGTAGTCGTGGATTTTGCAAAACCGCACGAGCGATCGCTATTCGCTGTCGCTGTCCCCCAGATAACGCTGAACCTCGCTCTCCCACCTGAGTGTTATAGCCATTGGGCAAGTCCATAATGAAATCGTGAGCAGCAGCTATTTTAGCAGTAGCTATAATTTCTTCAGTAGTAGCTTCTGGATTATTCAGAGCAATGTTTTCATGGATTGTCCCCTCGAATAACAGAGGGTTCTGGGGCACAATTCCTAGCTGACGTCGTAGGGAATAGAGTTCAACTTTACTAATGTCATAGTTATCAATTATAATTCGACCCCCTAAGGGTTCATAGAAGCGGGGTAAAAGCTTGGTTAACGTACTTTTACCAGAGCCACTTTGTCCCACAATTCCTACAAAACAACCAGCTGGGATATCCAGATTAATTTTACTGAGCTGCAACGGACCACTATTACCAAACCGGAAGGAAATATTCTCGTATTTTACAGTTCCTGTAATCGGTGGAATGGTTAAGTTATTCTGTTGTTCTACTGGGGATTCTTGAGGGTGATTAAGAATATCGCTGAGACGCTCAATGGATAGAGCAGTTTCCTGGAAGTTTTGCCACAGTTGAGACAGCCGCAGCAGGGGACTGGTGACATAGCCAGCAATAATCCGAAAGGCGATTAATTCTCCTAGGGTTAATTCACTTTGGAGTACTAAATAAGCTCCCACCCATAGCACTAATAGACTCGATAATTTATGGAGAAAATTGCTGATTGAACTAGCGGTAGTGGAGAGCTTAACCGTTTTAAACCCTTCTGAAATATAACCACCGTAGCGCTGTTGCCAAGACATACGAGCTCGTAGTTCAATGTTTTGGGATTTAACGGTTTCAATACCATTAAGCACTTCCACCAGATAAGAATGGGTTTGTGCGTTGCGCTGGGCTTTAGTCCTTAACATCCGCCGCAATATTGGTGAAAAGATTAGGGTCAGCAAGATAAACAAGGGCACAACCGCTAATGCGGCTAGGGTAAGTAGGGGACTGTAGAGCACCATGACGGCAATATAGATCACAGAAAAGACTGCATCTAAGACTACAGTTAAGGCTGTTCCGGTCAGAAACGAGCGAATTTTTTCTAATTCCTGAACCCTGGTTGCTAATTCCCCAACAGTACGTTTTCCAAAATAACTCATTGGTAAACGCACCAAGTGGTCAATTACCTGGGAGGCTAGGGCTAGGTCAATCCGGTTAGTGGTATCAGAGAATAAATAGGTACGTAAAGCACTTAAGATTGCTTCAAACAGTGCTACAACTATTAGTAAAATACCCAATACATGGAGAGTATCTAGGCTATTACCACCAATTACCTGATCGATAATTACCTGGGTCATTAAAGGATTGACTAAGCCAAAGAGTTGGACAAAAAAGGATGCGATTAATACTTCAAATAGTACTTGACGATAGCGAGATAGTATTGGTATAAACCAGGAAAGACCAAACTTTTTCTTGGGGGTAGTTGTTGCTTCTTTTAGTAGCAGTACTTGACCGGATTTGCCCCAAATGTCGATAAAGGTAGATAATTTACGGCGTTTGATGCCACCAGACGTGGGTATCCCCAGTACCACTTCTTTTGGTGAGGCGTTGTAGACAACAGCGAAAGTATCTTCCCAACGGATCAGAGCTGGTGTTGGCAGCTGAGTAATGGTAGTTGCTGCTATCTTAACTAACTGGGTTTGCAATCCCATTAAATCAGCGATAGCAGCGCAAAATGGTAAAGTAATGGTGCCGGTTTTTTGCTGGTTAGTAATAACTCTTTGGATTACCTCCCGCTTAAACGGCACTTGGAGATACTCACTGAGCATCTCGAAGCAGGCTAAGGTCTCTTTTAAAATACCTCTGCCACTTTTAAAGGGATATTTTCTGCTGTGCTCTTGACCCTGATTAACTACAGGTAAGGATTCCGGTAATGCGATTGACCTTTGGTCACGCTTCGCGATCGCATCACGAGCAGGGCGAAATTCTAGTTCAGGGGTAGCAGAAATAGACCTTATCCCTGCATTGTTACCAGTTGCTACCTCCGCCGATAGCATTGATTTCGGTAATCCCACCAAGCGCACTTGCTGGAGAGTGGCGTAATTAGGGTTTTGTGAATTGATACGGCTACCCACTGGCAAGTTAGGGGGAGGATTACCACCACTGACAAACCACATCCACTCCGGGTCTAATTTGGCTGAGTCTGCTGGGGGGAAGTGGTAAACTACTGCTTGTTGAAACCCTTTCAGTGCTAGTTTCCGGAGCTCCGTGATGCCATCGGCTCGACGTTCGAGCTCAGCACCAAGTAAGTCAAAGATTTCAATCAAGGCACAATGGTCTTGAAAAGCAGTAGCTAGAGAGGGATAGGTCTGTAACAGCTGGAAAAATTCCTTTGCTGGTAGGGCTAGACAATCTACTTCCTCAGATGCGATCGCAGTTTCACTATAGACTTGCCGTACTAAGCTCGCCCAACCTAAAATCGCACCGGGAGAGAGCTTTTGAACCGTTACCTCCTTGTTTGTGCGGGGGTCATAACCTAGTAAGCGAGCTTGTCCTTGATAGAGAATTACCACATGGGAAGGTATTTTCTCCCGCATTAAAATTGTTTCACCAAGGTGATAGTGTACTGGCTGCAATTGTGCAGATAGTTTTTCTAATGCTGTGGTTGGTAATTGATTAAAAGGAGATACACTAGTAATAAATTCTTGGATGGGGGAAGTGGTAAAAGTCATGGCAATAAAATTAAAGAGTAGGGAGTAGGGAGTAGGGAATCGGGAATCGGGAGTAGGGAATCGGGAATCGGGAATCGGGAATCGGGAATCGGGAGTAGGGAATCGGGAGTAGGGAATCGGGAAATAATCCTGTGTACTTAATAGTTATGAAAAAAGCTGTAAATACAAAGTGATTAACGGTCACCGATATAGCATTTATAAATAGATCATGATAACCAATCCTGATTTCTCATAACACCAAAAACTCCTATAGCATTTATTGCATTTATGAGGTACGCTTAATTGCCTCAAAGTCCCCCTTATTAAGGGGGATTTAGGGGGTTCTCTTTGTACCTTATGGGAGAGAGAATTGCTATATATCTTGACCCTACTCCCTACTCCCTACTCCCTGCTCCCTCTTCTGATTTCCCTGTTCCCTATTCCCTTTTTCTATCAATTGTTGTAATTGCTCACCGAGCCATCTATTAAACAATTCCTTCAGCAGTCGCTGACCCATGGGTTGGTCTAACTGTGCTGGAATTAATTTTTCTAGGCGCACAATCACGATCCACTCCCCTATTTGTGTTGGTGTCCACAACTGACCAGGCTGACTCAGTTTCAGGATCCGAGCAATCTGAGGGTGGGGCATAGTTATCGGCATTAGACCAATTAATCCTCCACTTTGAGCTTCTGGTCCTTGGGAATATTGCCGTGCTATTTCAGCAAAGGATTGCTCTCCATCCTCCAGCCGATAATAAAGTTCCCGAGCAACACCTTTATGCTTAACGCGAATCAAGGAATAACTAACCTGATCTAGCTGCTGTTTGCGCTCCAGAAAGTAAGATTCTAGTCGATCACCCCAGGTTTCTTGTTGAAATTTTTCAATTTTTAGCTCACGGGTTGCCAAGGCTTTTAATTCGTTTGGAGTGATCTGATGATTCTGACACCAAGCCTGACGTGCTTTGTCATCAGTAAGCTTATGTTTGGCATAAAACCGCTCTTCAGCACTGCTTTGCTCTTCTAGGGTGCAGCTGATTCCAGCGATCGCATGGTCAATAATAATTTCCCGGAATAGCTGAGGCAGCAAAAGGTATTGTCTCAGCAGGGGGATAATTTCTGATGCTGTAATAGTTTGGTTACCAACTTGTAAAATTTCGTTCATCAGGCTTTTCTATAAAATCGTAAGTATTCAGTTATCAGTTATTAGCTATCAGCTATCAGCTATCAGTTAGCAGCTATCAGCTATCAGCTATCAGCTATCAGCTATCAGCTATCAGCTATCAGCTATCAGCTATCAGCTATCAGCTATCAGCTATCAGCTATCAGCTTTGTGGCACAGGCTTTGGCCTTGGCCTTTCGGCCACGCTACGCGAATGGCCACGCTGTGCGAACGACGCTGGGAGATAACGATATAACGCTACGCGAAGGTTTAATCTCTTTGAATAAAACGGTCTAATTCGGTAACTCCGTTGGGTTAAACATTAAGCTGACGGCTGACAGCTGACGGCTGACAGCTGAAAGCTGACAGCTGTTGAGGTTAATGACTTGTTTCTCAAAGATGAATTCGCTATAGTCCGCTAGGTCATCAATTCCTAGCACGTTTAAAATAATTTCAGTTATAAGCCAAATTAGAATTTTCTGCCACATTACCCTGTCCTCTTTACCTGTCTAGTTTTAGAGTAATGGGCAGAGCCAGGGATACCGTCTCAGTTTTTGCCTCAGTTTTGGGATGAAGTGTTTTAATTTAGTTGATTTGTTTGATTTTTATTAGATTACTTTAAGGCTGTATTCAGATGACTTTTAAGTTACTTTAAGATTGAGCAATAAATAGATAAAACAAACAACTTTAGGCGTGTGTATACCATAGTTTTTAAGATTATTTGTATCAGTTTTTGTATCAGTTTTGCGATTTTATTCAGACATATCTCATTTTGATATCATAAGTAGTCGGACAAAAGTAAAATTAACTGTTGAAATAGGGAGCAGGGAGCAGCGATGCAGCGCGGTCTTGGGGGTTTCCCCCATGAGCGACTGCATCAAGACGGGAGCAGGGAGCAGAGGGACTTTTGGCAACTTTACACAAGTTAATACCGCGCTGCATCGCTGCTCCCTAAAAAATTGGGCGTTGCTGAATTAAGGAATGAATGCGCGATTATCTGGTGAAAGTTAAAGCCCCCTAAATCCCCCAATTCTGGGGGACTTTGAAAGTTTTGTTCCCCCCACCGGTGCGCTTTCCGTCGGCGAATTAAATTCGCCACGGGTCGCACCGCAAAATTGGGGGGCTAGGGGGGCAAAACCATACCCATAATCAGCAACGCCAAAAATTGACCTTAGAAAAAAAATGCGACCGCTAATCTAACTAGCGATCGCTAACAGTCTTGGGTAAAAACCGTTTAAGTAAGAACTAATCGGAACAGTCTTGGGATGACACTTTTGTGTTACACAAATACATCAAGTGCCTGCTCAGCAGCATCGAGATTGCCGAATACAGTCAGATTATCCTCGCCGCCAAGGATGGCTACTACGGCTTCTTGACCACTAACTGTTTCGCGACCGAAACTAATATTGCCCAAGAATTCATCAGCGAAATCAAAGCTATCCCCTGCCTCAAAGTCAGTGATTTGGTCAAAGTCCTGGAGACCGTCTTGGAAGATTTCACTGCCGAAGGCGAAGATGTCTGCACCGGAATTGCCAGTTAACAAGTCATTGCCAACCCCTCCGTTCAAGACATCATTA